>JAYVZY010000124.1:0-4420 GCA_043782885.1 Sphingomonadales bacterium
TCAGTCGGCATGTTCATTCTCCTGAGCAGCTTCGCGTTTGCGCTGGCTGAAGAGCATCACGATGAGCGCGAACTCATACAGAAGCACCAGCGGCACCCACAGCAAAAGCATCGACATCGCATCCGGCGGCGTGAGTACCGCTGCAATAACGCCTGATATGGCAATAGCGTAGCGCCGCCCGCCCGCCAACTGCCCACGTGTAACGATCCCCGCCCGCTCCAGAATCAGCAGGAGCACCGGCAGCTGGAACGCCGCACCAAACCCGAACAGGAAGGTCGTGGCAAAATTGAGGTAGTTGCCCACGCCGGGCAGCGCATCTTGTTGAACGCCACCGATATTGCCCTGAAATCCGAGCAGAAAATGCAGCGCCATCGGCATTGCAACAAAATAGGCAAGTGACGCGCCCATAACAAAAAACAGCGGAGCCATCAGCAGGAAAGGCAAAAAAGCTGCCTTCTCATTGCGATACAAGCCGGGCGCGACAAAGAGATAGAGCTGCGTCGCCATGAATGGGAAGGCCACCATCGTGGCGAAAAAAAAGGCGACCTTCACCTGCGAGAAGAACGCCTCGAACAGGCTGATATAAACGAGGCGTTTCTGTCCCGCTTCCAGCAGCGGGTGCAGCAGCAGCCCGAAGATTGGCTTGGCGAAATACAGCCCAATCGCGAACGCAATTCCCAGTGCAACAAAGCTCCGCAACAGCCGTCCACGGAGCTCGATGAGGTGATCCATCAACGGTGCGCGGGTGTCATCAATGTCGCTCATCGCTGCGTTTGTTCCGATGGAAAGGAGAGATTGATCACAGTGAGTGAAGTGTTAGCGAGAAATTCTGGTCATTCTCAGCGTTAACGATACGGTGCAAATATATGGTCACGTTTGATCTCAAAACTCTCTGTTTGTTGGCCGCGCCTATGCCAGCTTCTGCGGTGCGCGTCCATAGGATCGATCTCTCGGTTGATTAACGTATCGTCCTGGTAACTTGGCGCGAATGAGGGCCGTGAGTGACGCGCACGGCGTGGGCATTGCGGTCAATACGAAGCGCATAGGGCGGTTCAGTTTCCGCCGAAATAAAGAGGCAGCCTTTGGGTTCTGGCGCGTCCCAGTCTTCAGTCGTCATAACGCCGCCATCCAGCCGATGCCAAATTCCGTTCTCGGGGAACGATATAAAATCGGCGCAATTATGAGCGCGAAACGCAGCCAATGACGCGCAAAAAGCCTCCAGTTCGAGATCGCGCGTCGCCCAATCGATCCACGAAATTGAATTGTCTTGAGCGTAAGCGTTGTTATTCCCCTGCTGACTACGTCCAAATTCATCGCCAGCGGTCAGCATAAGTGTGCCCGTTGATGCGAACAACGTTTCCAGCATCGCCTTGATGTCGGCGCGCCGTCTCGCATTGATGTTGACGTCTTCCGTCGCCCCCTCAACGCCATTGTTCCAAGAATAATTTTCGCCATGTCCATCGCGATTGTCCTCCCCGTTAGCGAGATTGTGACGATCTTGATAAGCGACCGTATCCGCCAGCGTGAAGCCATCATGTGCGGCAAGGAAGTTCACGCTACGACAGTGCGCGCCGAAAACATCCGATGAACCTGCGATCCGCGTGACAAGTGAACCCAGCGTGCCATCGCCCCGCCAAAAGCGGCGAACATCGTCACGGAAGCGGTCGTTCCATTCGAGCCAGTTCGGCGGAAAATTGCCCAGTTGATAGCCGCCGGGGCCAATATCCCAAGGTTCCGCGATCATGACTCGATCCGCGAGCGCAGGGTCGCTGGCAATATCGTTAAAGATCGGCGCGTGACGGTCAAATCCGGGAGCGCGCGCAATGATCGGGGCGAGATCGAACCGGAAACCATCAATCCCACACGTGCGCACAAAATGGCGCAGCGTATCCAAGATAAGCGCGCGGACGACCGGATGGCTGGCGTTCAGTGTATTGCCGCAGCCGGTATCATTGATGAGTGAGCCGTCTGGCGCGTGGGCATAATAGCACCGGTTATCCAGCCCACGCAGCGATAGGATCGGGCCTGCGCGATCACTCTCCCCGGTATGATTGAACACCAGATCGAGGATGACACCGATTCCCGCCTGATGGAGCGCCGCAACCGTCTCGCGCAATTCGGCGATGCCGCCGGGCGCGAGGCGGGGGTCAAGCGCCATCAGCGCGACCGGATTATATCCCCAGGCATTGGTCAGGCCGAGGGGCGGTAAATGCCGCTCATCGATCCATGCCGTGATCGGCATGAGCTCGATGGCAGTCACGTGGAGCTTCTGAAGATGCGCGATGACGGCGGGGTGCGCGAGGGCTGCGATGGTGCCGCGCAATTCGGGCGGCACGTCTGGGTGCAACATCGTGAAACCGCGCACGTTGATCTCGTAAATCAGCCCACCGCGTTGAAAGCGCGGCGGCTTGTGCGAGGGCACAAGTAACGTTGTTTGCACGATCGCCTTTGGCACCAGCGCTGCGGTATCTGCACCAAATGTACTCAGCCGAGGATCGTATTCGTAGCGCCGGTCGAGCGCGACCGCGTAAGGGTCGATCAGCAGTTTTGCAGGGTCGAACCAATCTCCCTGCTCCGGGTGCCACGGGCCATCCGCACGATACCCATAATGCTGCCCTGCAGAGACCCCGGATACAAAAGCGCTCCAGACGTCGCCCTTGCGCGCCATCGGCACTTGCTTTTCGTCCGCCCCGTGAAACAGACACAGCGTAAGCGCATCAGCAGTGCCGGAGCGCACAGAAAAATATGTCCCACCAGTGGCAACCTGCGCGCCAAGGGTGACGTCATCACCCATCTGCCAGCAATCGCGCATACAAGTCGGCATAGGCTTTGCCGCTTTGCGTCCATGAAAAATCCGCATTCATCCCGTTGCGTTGAACTTTTCGCCAGAGGGGGGCGCGCTCATGGAGCCTGATTGTTCGGGTGATGGCGTGCGCGAGCGTTTCATAATTCACGGGGGAGAACTGAATCCCGGTCGCGGCACCCGCTGCCAAAGCCGCCTCGTTGGCATCGATCACCGAGTCCGCCAGCCCGCCAGTGCGCGCCACAACGGGAACGCAGCCATACGCCAGCCCGTAGAGTTGCGTGAGGCCGCAGGGCTCAAACCGCGAGGGCACAAGAATGGCATCGCCACCACCCTGCATGAGATGCGATAGCGCCTCATCATAGCCGATGCGAACACCGATGCGGCCGGAGTGGCGCGCCGCTGCCGCTTGAAAGCCCTCTTCCAAACCAGCGTCGCCCGACCCGAGCACGGCAAGTCGCCCGCCGATACCCACAAGGTGATCAAGCACGCCGAGCAATATATCCATACCCTTTTGCCAGGTGAGGCGGCTAACAACGATGAACAACGGGCCATCGCCACCATCCAGCCCGAAGGCCGCTTCGAGCGCGCGCTTGTTGGGCGCCTTTTTGCCGAGCGTGCGCGCCGAATAGGGCGCCGGAAGGAGTGCATCAGTTTCGGGGCTCCAGATTGCTTGATCAATGCCATTGAGAATGCCGGACACGCGGTCTGCTCGGCTGACGATTAGCCCCTCCATCCCCAGCCCAAATTCTGGCGAACGGATTTCTGCGGCATAGCTTGGGCTTACGGTGGTGATTGCATCCGATGCCGCCAAGCCGGCTTTGAGGTAACTGACTCCGCCGTGATACTCCACGCCGTCAATCGACCACGCCGCTTTAGGGAGCCCAAGTTTGGCGAATATCTCTGCACCATAATAACCCTGAAACGCCATATTATGGATCGTCATCACGCTACGGGCGTTGGTCGCTCGCCCTGCGTCATAATGCATGTAGCCAAGCGAGAGCGCTGCCTGCCAATCGTGCGCGTGGATAATGTCGAAGGCAAGACTCTTGATCGCCCCCGAAGCCAGATCAGCCGCCGCCCGCGCGAAACCGGCAAAACGCAGCCAATTATCGTCCCAATCCTTCCCGCTCGCGTCGGAATAGGGGCCGCCGTCACGCGCGAACAAGGTTGGAACGTCGAGCACCAGCATCCGGTGGCCATCAAACTGCGTCTGAAGCACGCGCCCCGGATGCCCGAGGAGTGACTCATAACGATGCACGACCTTGGCTTTGCCAAGCTTTGCCATCACCGCAGGGTAGCCGGGCAGGAGGGTTGTCATCGCCACGCCATGCGGCGCAACGGCGTCTGGCAGCGCCCCCACCACGTCTGCCAGCCCGCCTGTTTTGATGAACGGTACGGCTTCTGACGCCACCGACAAAACCGAGAGCGTCATATATCGAGGCGATCAATCATCGACTTGGTGATCAGGCACACGCCGCTGTCCGTCACCCGGAAGCGCTTGGCATCGAGCAACGGGTCTTCGCCAACCACCAGCCCTTCCGGAATGCGCACGCCGCTATCGACGATCACACGGTTGAGCCGCGCACCCCGCCCAATGTTGCAATAGGGCAGAAT
>JAYVZY010000125.1:0-1538 GCA_043782885.1 Sphingomonadales bacterium
TTCAGTTATACCGGCACGCAAACCTATATCGTGGGGCATGGCGACGTGGCGGTGATTGATCCCGGCCCGCTGGGGGATGATCCAGCGCATGTTGGTGAACTGGTGCGGCTGTTGGCCGGTGAGCGGATCACCGCGATTATGTGCACCCATACCCACCGCGATCACTCCCCCGCCGCCGCGCCCTTAGCGGCTGTGACCGGCGCACCAATCATCGGTTGTGCGCCATTGGTGATTGAGGACGATGGCCCACGTGCGGACGCCGCGTTTGATCCCACTTACTCTCCAAATAGGGTGTTGGATTCTGGCGAAAGTGTGTTGGGAATGGGGTGGACTTTGACCGCTCTCGCCACTCCTGGCCACACCAGTAACCACCTCTGCTATGCTCTAGAGGAGGAAAAAGCGCTGTTTACGGGCGATCATATCATGGGCTGGTCAACCAGCGTGGTCAGCCCGCCCGATGGCGATATGGCCGATTATATGCGCTCTTTGGAGCTACTCGTGAAGCGCGATGACAAGGTTTATTACCCCGCGCACGGCGATCCGATCACCACCCCGCACCGCACCGCACGCGGGCATCTCGGCCATCGCAAACAGCGCGAAGGGCAGATTTTGCGGCTGATTGATGCGGGCGTGGGGCTAATTCCGAACATGGTGCAACGTATGTATGTCGGGGTTGACCCCCGCTTGCATGGCGCGGCGGGGCGCTCCGTACTCGCGCATTTGATGGATTTGAAAGCGCGCGGAATTGTGGCTGAGAGCGAGGGTGTTTGGGGAATTTCCTTGACATGATATCGTGATATGATATCATTATATCATTATGGCTCGCATCCTCGCTGATATCCCCGATGATGATCTGGAAAAACTCGACGCGCTTGCCGCTAGGGAGAAGCGTTCGCGTGCGGCCGCTCTTCGTGAGGCTGTAAAACTCTATCTTGTACACAATGCCGACAATCAGGATTGGATCAAGCGCGGAGCTGGTTTGTGGAAGCACAAGACTGATATTGGTGATGCGGTCGAATATCAGAGGGCAATGCGGGAAGACCGTCGGCCTTACGAAGATATTTGATTCGTGTCAGATCCCTTTTTCGACACGAACATCTTGATCGACTGGTTGAACGATAACCCAAAGGCTATCGCAGAACTCTCACGCTATAAAAAGCATCGGATCAGTCGAGTTGTTTGGACTGAGTTGCTGGCAGGCGTCCCTATTATTGAACGCAATACGCTTCAAAGGGCTATTTCCTCTCTGGAAGTCGTGGAGATCGATGCGCGGATTGCAAACGCCGCAGCAGACATACGATATCGATCGCCAATGAAACTCTTGGATGCCTACATTCTCGCCACCGCGCAAGTGAATGGAGCAATCTTGATTACACGAAATACCAAGGATTTTCCGGCAGAAATGCCGGGCATCCGTGTTCCCTATACCCTCTAACGAAAGCGTATCTCATGTGTGGCATTATCGGCATTGTTGGCACCTCCCCCGTTTCTGATCGGCTGGTCGATGGGCTGAAACGGATGGAATATCGCGGCTATGA
>JAYVZY010000126.1:0-1885 GCA_043782885.1 Sphingomonadales bacterium
GGCACTTCATACGTCACCAAGCCCATCGCCTTCGTATAACCCTGTGGCTCGATCCACCCTCGATAGCGTGGGTCGTGATGTCCCATCATCATGGTCGGCGGCTGATCGAAGCCGTTTGTCAGCAGCCCTGGTTCATCCCAAATGGAAATGCTGAGGGGTGCCAACACGCGGTGCATCCCCTTTTGGCGCAACCAATCCTCGGCGGCAGAGATCAGCGCCTGAGTTGCCTCCTGATCCTCGGCCTCAAGCAACCCCCAATTGCCAGTGTCTGGCCCCATGCCTTGCTCAACAGGCTGTTTCAGTGCGAGATGATCGATATGTGCGGAGATGCGGCCAACGACTTTACCCTCACACTCCGCCAGAAATAATTGCAGCTCACCATGCTGAAACCAGGGATTTTTGTCTGGATTGAGCAATTCATGCACGTCGCGTTTTAGGGGCGGCACCCAGCAGGGATCATTTGCATAAAGTCGATAAGGAAGATCGACGAATGCCTTATGATCCGAAGTCTCAATCGCGCGAACAGTGACTGGCATGTTAGGCATCGCCTTTTGGGCTGCGACGCGGGCCGTTGGTGATCACCCCGCCAGAGGCTTCAAGCACCCAAGGATATTTCTTCGCCATAGCCTCATCATATCCCAGATTAAACACGGTTGCGCTGCGCTTCGGTCGCTGCTTCTTATCGTAAAGCGTCCCCAAAATCCGATCCCATACCAAATTGGCAATACCAAAATTCCCACTCTCATCATGATAGTGATGGGCGACGTGGCGGGCTTTAATGTTGGCAATAATTCTGTTGCGTGGCTTGAAGGCGAGGTGTTGAATGCAATGAATGAACTCATTGTAACATGTGATGATGAGTCCCCACCCGAACGCCGCCGCTGCGCCACCCACGCCGCCAATCCAATAGCCAATCGGAAGTGTAGCGATAGCTACCGTCGGCAAAGTGTTAATCAGCGCGCCAAACAGCACTTCCAAATGGTTTGGATCTTGGTGATGATCGTAGTGAATGCGCTTCCATGTCTTTGCAAAAAACGGCATTTTATACATCCAAGAGCCGTGCAAAACGAAGCGGTGGAGCATATACCAGGTCAATGGCCAGGCAATGATCGCCAACAAAATGCACGCAGCAGTCTGCGCAATCGTGGCGGGGTTAAACGCGAACACCACTGCGCAGACAGCGGCAAGCGCCAAATAGACGATAATCGTATAATATTGGAAATACGCAATCACCAGCTCTCGTAGCGTCATCCTGTCGAGGTAATGTGAGCGGTTCCAGAAGCTGGCTTTGGGCACATTGTTCATGACATTGAGGGTTTTCACATTCGTATCCTTAGCGGAATTATGAATTACACATTACCCCGCCAATACGGCACAAACGGGGCAGAGCGCTACTCTTCGGTCCGCACCAGAACAGTTTCGCCGATGAGAAAAAACAGGAAAAATGGCCCCCATGCCGCCAATAAAGGCGGATAGACGCCGATATTGCCCATCGCCAGCCCTGCATTATCCGCGACAAAATAAGCAAAGCCAAGTGCCATGCCAATGACAGCGCGGATAAATAATTTCCCCGAGCGCGCCAATCCGAATGCGGCCACGGAACCGAGCAGTGGCATCAGCAACGCAGAGAGCGGCCCCGAAATTTTGTGCCACCAGCCCGCCTCAAGCGCATCGGTTGGCCGCCCCGCCGCGCGTAAATCGCCGATCGCCGCACCGAGCGCGTCAATCGGGAGACGGTCGGCATTCACCGACGCAAGTGTGAACTGATCAGGCCTCACGCCAGTTGCCGCAGTGATGGTGCCCAACGGCTGCTCTACCCCAGATGCGACATCGAACCGACGCGCATCGCTCAATTGCCAACCATTGCCTTGCGGTTGCGCCGTCT
>JAYVZY010000127.1:0-4345 GCA_043782885.1 Sphingomonadales bacterium
ATGGTTTTTGCGGCAGATGTGGTGCGGCGACCGCGCTCTTTCGAGCGGGCTGGGGACGAAAATGTACCGGTTGCGAGACAGAGCATTTTCCGCGTGTTGATCCCGTGGTGATCATGATCGCGGAATTTGAGGGCAAGGCGCTGGTCGGGCGCAATGTGAACTGGCCCGAGGGTCGGTATTCCGCTCTTGCGGGGTTCCTTGAGCCCGGCGAAACGATTGAAGAGGCGGTTGCGCGTGAATTATTCGAGGAAGCGGGCGTGGTCGCCACAAAAGTTCGTTACGTGACCAGCCAGCCTTGGCCTTTCCCCGCACAACTCATGATCGCGTGCGTCGCGGAGGTGACGAGTGATGTACTCACGCTCGCGCCAACGGAATTATCAGATGCGCTGTGGTTGACGCCGGATGAGGTGAAGGCAGCGCTGGCGGGTGATGCGGACGCCCGGTTCCTCGCCCCACCACATTATGCGGTGGCACATTCGCTGTTGACGGAATGGGTTGGGGCTTAGCGCCGCACGCGCGCTTGCTTATACGTTCCCAATATGCGCACCCATTTTGAGTGGAACGCGAGCTCCTCCAGCGCGCGGCGGACGTGCGGTTCCTCGGGATGGCCAACGATGTCGGCGTAAAACTCGGTCGCGGTGAAGCTGCCGCCGCGCTGATAGCTCTCCAATTTGGTCATGTTGATGTTGTTGGTCGCGAAGCCGCCCATCGCTTTATAGAGCGCGGCGGGGACGTTCTTGATCTCGAAATTGAAGGTCGTCATCACATCGGCGTTGGGGGCGACCTCTTCCGGTTGACGGGCCAGCACAACGAAGCGCGTGACGTTATCTTCCGAATCGGCCATCCCCTCGGCCAGCACATTGAGACCGTAAATCCCGGCCGCTTTTACCGGCGCAATGGCGGCCGCATTCTTGTCTTTGCCATTCGCAACGAGCGCCGCCGCGCCCGCCGTATCGTCATAAGCGACGGGTCTGAATCCCTTGGAGCGCAGCCAGCGGCGGCATTGCCCGAGCGCTTGTGGGTGGGAAACCACCTGCTTCACATCGTCCAGCGTGCCCAATCCCATCAGCGCATAGCGGATAGGCAGAAAATGCTCCCCAACAATCACCAGTCCTGACTCGGGCAGCAAAAAGTGAATGTCTGCGACCCGACCGTGGAGCGAGTTCTCAATCGGAATCATTGCCCGATCGGCCCGCGCCTCCTGCACCGCTTCAAGCGCGTCCTCAAAGCTGAAGCAGGGGAGGGGCAGAGCGTCGGCAAACATTTCCCCAACAGCGATATGCGAATTCGCGCCCGGTGCGCCTTGGAAGGAAACAGCGCGGGCGGTGTCTGCCTCGGCAGCGGCGATCATTTGCGCCACAATAGGGCGTGCGGGGGCAGGGTAATTTTCCATCCGGCCAGCGCTTAGGCGGTCAGATGGAAATTGCCAAGCATATGCTTGCGAGACTGCGCGGAGACGGTTAAGGGGCTGGCAAAACATCGTAACATCCAAGGGCAGATCATGGCGGAAAACAACACCATTGCGGGCTGGGTACTTTTTGCGGGCATTGCCGCATTGGGCCTCACTATTGTCTCAGGCGAATATTTTGCGCCTGAGCGCCCCGAGAAAATGGGCTATCCGATTGCCGGCGTTCAGGTTGAAGGGGGATCTGCTGCGGTCGCCGCGACTCCAATAGCCGTGCTGCTCGCGAAAGCGGATGCCACCAAGGGCGCGCAAGTGTTTGCCAAATGCACGGCCTGCCATAATGCGGCGGCAGGCGGCCCGGCGGGTATTGGCCCCAACCTCTATCATGTTCTCGGTCGGCCTGTCGCCTCGATGGCTGGCTTTGCCTATTCCGATGCGGTGAAAACCATCAAGGGCAGTTGGGATTTTGAAAAAATCAACACCTGGCTCACCGCCCCCGGCGCGATGGCCCCCGGCACCAAGATGACCTTTGCTGGCATTGAGAATGAGCAAGATCGCGCAAACGTAATCTTGTATCTCAATCAGCAGGGATCAAACTTGCCGCTTCCTAAGCCCGAAGCGGCACCAGCGGGCAAAGCGGCGGATGCTGCCAAGCCAGCAGAGCCCGCCAAGAGCTGAGGCCGGGCTCTGGCATAGCGCTAGAAGGGCTCCAGTTGCTCGAGAAACTCCTATTTGGTGATTTAGTACTGGGGTAGTTGTTTGCAGAAGCATGCGTCCTGAGAGTTCCGCTCGACACTCCAGCAGCCATCGCCTAAAGCCACGCCATGCCGTCAACTCCCTTCACCCTGTTCGATGAATGGTTCGCCGAAGCTCAAGCATCCGAGCTGAATGATTCGAATGCGATGGCGCTGGCGACGGTCAATGCCAATGGCCAGGCTGCCGTGCGGATGGTGCTGCTGAAGGGGCATTCACCCGGTGGCTTCATCTTTTATACCAATCAGGAAAGCCGCAAGGCCGATGATTTGCGAGCGGTGGCGAAGGCGGCGCTGCTGTTCCATTGGAAATCTCTGCGTCGCCAAATCCGGATCGAGGGGGCGGTGAGCAGCGTCGATGATGCAACTGCCGATGCTTACTTCGCCAGCCGTTCGCGCGATTCGCAACTCGGCGCTTGGGCATCTGAACAGTCTCGCCCATTACCTGACCGCGCTACATTTGAGGCGCGCTATGCCCAAATGGCAGCGCGGTTTGACGGCGGTGATGTGCCCCGCCCACCGCATTGGTCGGGCTATTGTGTCGCCCCCGACCGAATCGAATTCTGGGAAGATGGCGCGCACCGCCTTCACCACCGCCGCGTGTTCACGCGCGCGGGTGATGGCTGGAACGAAGGCCTGTTGTATCCATGAGCGGCGCGCATTCACATCGTCACGGCGCGGCGCACAGCCACGGTGATCTCACGTTCCGCGCGGCTCTCGCCAGTATGTCGATGGCGCTCGTGCTGCTGGTGCTCAAGAGCTACGCCGCGCTGGCCACTGGCTCTGTCGCGATGCTCGGCTCGCTGGCGGATACGGGTTTGGATGTGATCACGTCGCTCGTTACGCTGTTCGGCGTGCGGCTGGCGGCGCAACCGGCGGATGACAATCACCGCTTTGGGCACGGTAAGGCGGAGGCGCTGGTCGCGCTCTTTCAGGTAGCAATCATCACCGTATCGGCGAGCAGCATCGGTTACGCAGCAGTCGATCGGCTGACGCATCCACCCGCCGTCACCAGCAAGCCCGAATTCGGCATCGGTGTTTCGCTTATTGCCATTATGCTGACACTCGCGCTGGTGATATATCAGCGGTATGTGGTGAAACGCACTGGCTCTGTCGCTATACAGGCTGATCACGTGCATTATCAGGCCGATTTAATGATCAACATTGCGGTGATCATCGCCATCGTGCTGGATCATTTTGGGGGGTTACACAGTGCTGATCCGATCTTCGGTATCCTCATCGCCCTCTGGCTATTTTATGGCGCGGCGCAGGCGTCACGTCAGGCGTTTCGCGAGCTGATGGATCATGAATGGCCTGATGCCGAGCGCGCGGCCTTCATCAAAGTGGCGGAACAGCATGTCGAGCTTAAAGGCATTCACGATATCCGGACGCGGTCAAGTGGTGCGCACCGCTTCGTGCAGTTCAACGTTTGGGTAGACCCGCACATGACCGTGGCGGCGGCGCATCTTGTGATGGATGAGGTTGAGGCCAAGCTGATGCGTGAGTTCCCGAACACCGAGGTCATCATTCATCCCGAGCCGGAGGGTGCGGCGGGTTAGCGCTTAATGAGTTCCGCTGCCCGTTCCGCCAATCGTTCTACCGCAGCCGCATGAATGTTGGGGCAGGTCGCAAGAACCCCAAAAGCCTCGCCTTTGGTGGAATTGAAACGCAACGGATTGCCCAAGGCATCCGTCACTGTGGCCCCCGCTTCTTGCGCGATTAGGGTGGCTGCGGCAACGTCCCACTCTTTGCCCCAGCGGATGGATGCGAGCAGATCAGCATCGCCGCGCGCGACCATCGCCATGCGCAGCGCAATGGAATTGGGCTTGGACACCATTGTCAGGTCGGCATCGACCGCAGCGAGGAAATCGGTGGGTACGCGAGCGCCAGCAAGTTGAGTGCGGGATGCACACATTATTTTGTTCGCGTTACAAAACGAACCCGCTCCAGCCTCCGCAGCCCAATGCTCATCTCTCGCTGGAGCATCGAGCACCGCCATCGTCACCCGCCCACCTTCAGCATACGCGATCGAGACCGCCCAACCGGGGCGCCCGCGCACAAAATCGCGCGTGCCATCAATTGGATCAACAATCCATACACGAGGGATGAGAAGGCGCTCGGCATTGTCCGCCGTTTCTTCTGACAGCCAGCCCGCTTGTGGATCAAGATCGCGGAGGCGCGTTTTGAG
>JAYVZY010000128.1:0-15551 GCA_043782885.1 Sphingomonadales bacterium
CAGAACAAATAGTGAATATGATTTGATATGAATTTTCCTACTTGTCTGGCGATTATATACTTGACAAACCCACTATGCGAACGTAAGGTGATTCCATAAGGAGTTAAGTCATGGCATCACCATTATCAGCGCCCCACTTGCAGAACGAAGAAGCGGCATTCGCTTACGTCGAGGCGCGCATCTGGCCGAACGGCACTACCTGCCCGCATTGTGGTGGCGTGGAGCGCATCAGCAAGATGGAGGGCAAGGCAACCCGCATGGGGCTGTATAAGTGCTACCAGTGCCGTAAACAGTTCACCGTGCGTATCGGCACTATCTTTGAGGGTTCGCACGTTCCGCTTAACGTCTGGCTGCAAGCCATTTTCCTTATCGCTGGCAGCAAGAAGGGCATTTCAAGCAATCAGCTTCACCGCACCCTTGGCGTTACCCTCAAAACCGCTTGGTTTATGTCGCACCGTATTCGTGAGGCTATGCGTTCTGGCGATCTTACTCCATTCGGTGCGAACGGTGGCGCGGTTGAAGTCGATGAAACCTTCATCGGGCGTAAGAAGGGCAAAGCGGTTGCGGGTGCATATCATCACAAGATGGCTGTCCTTGGTCTAATTGACCGCGAGACTGGCCGAAGCCGCTTGTTTCACGTCGAGAAGGCCGCTGGTAAGCTCATTCACCCTATTGTTATGGCAAACCTTGCCCGCGAAGCCCGCTTGATGACCGATGAGTCCACCATTTACCGCAAGATTGGTCGCGAGTTTGCCGAGCATGGGGCTGTGCATCATTTCAATGGTGAATATGTGCGCGGCGACATCACCACCAATACCGTCGAGGGCGCTTTCAGCATCTTCAAGCGAGGTATGCGTGGCATCTACCAGCACTGTGCCGAGAAGCACTTGCACCGCTACCTTGCCGAATTTGAGTTCCGTTATAGCAACCGCATTGCCTTGGGCTATAACGACACTGATCGCGCTGACACTCTGTTGAAGGGTGTCGTTGGAAAGCGGCTCACTTATCAAACAGCTCGTGCACGGGGATAACCAGCATGCCCACAAAGAAGAACAAGGAAACGCCAGCAGAGCAGAGCGCAAGGTTCGTCGCTCACGCTCAAAAAATGGTGGAAGATGGCGAACTAGACCCCATCGAGGCCGATAAGATGCTCGAACGATTGGTAGAAAATGCTTCAAATTTCAAGTCAACGAGGGAGGAATAACTAGTTGACGTCCGGGGCTTCGAAACATTTCACATACTTTTTCTTCTGTGAGCAAAACTCCAATACTACCCTTTGGATATATAGATTCAGTATTTAATAACCGTTTTATTAAAGGAAAATCATTCTGATTTGATTTTGTGGGAGACCTAAATAGGTAACGCCCTACTTCCCACGCGAGCATATCAGCTACTTGAAGGCCGATCGCCGATTTTGAACTGGAATAAATAACTGAAACTATTTCAGGCCATAAATTATTGAACTTAAACAAATTATAAGTCTCTAAAGCTCTCTTTTGAAACTGACCTTGTTCTTCGAAAATTAGCACTATTGATTCGGGATTTGTCGCTCGCCTAGAAGCACTAATTAAATCTTGAACGAGAAGCTCAAAACATATGCTGTAAGGATGGGGAAACCTAATTTTTGCATTCGGAAACTCGCTTAAAACCTTACCATAGTCACCTTGGAATAGCGCCGACACGTATGCCAATCCACTGTTAGAAATGATCTCAGCTAAGTTCTCAAGGTGACTTTGCTGACGGTGCTTATCAAAATTCTTGTAAGCATGATTACGGCCTCGGCATTCGGTATAATGAAATGCATTTACGCCTACCCGTGACAACTCTCTTTTCCATTCGCGCTGCAAATCTGACCAGCACTGCATCGGCCCAAAAAAACCGGCAACAACGGTTGAGTCTCGCTGATTATTCATTCCGCTTTCGTCAAAGTAGCCCCATAACATGGCAAGCATTCCTTCATCTCGATGCGGCAAAACTGCCTGCGCGAGTTCTCGCACATCAATTTCAATGTTCATCTATCGTTTCCTAACAAGTCTGGCAATGGGTTTGCGAAGTATAATATCGCCACTTGTCTAGGATAATTCCTACCGGTATGAGATAAATATGGTTGACACACGAAAAGCATTGGAGGGTCTGATCCGTTCGCACGGCGAAGATTACCGCTCAATTTCGCGCCTTTTGGGACGGAATGCCGCTTACATTCAACAGTTTATCCACAGAGGTATCCCCAGAAAACTGGATGAGGATGACCGGCGCACACTCGCCGCCTATTTCAATATCGACGAGACGATTCTCGGTGGGCCAATAGCGACAAAGGCCATGAAATTGACCGGATATGCGCTGCGGGATGGCGACTCGCTTGTCGTCGTGCCACGGCTCGCGGTTGACGCGTCGGCTGGGCCAGGCGGACATGTTGACGAGGAATCAATTGCTGGCGCTATTGCGTTTGATCCGAAATGGCTGCGAAAATTTAATGTTCGACCGCAGGGCGTTTCAATGATTCAGGTGCAGGGCGAATCAATGCAGCCCACGCTCAACGCTGGCGATGACATCATGGTGGATCGCGAAGATGCTCTTGAGCGGCTCCGTGATGGGATATACGTGTTGCGCGCTGACGGCACCCTGCTCGTGAAGCGGTTGGCGGTTAATCCAGCAACACGCGGCTTCATCGTGCGATCAGACAATGCCGCCTACCCCGATTGGACAGACATTGACCTCGCGCAGATTGATGTGATTGGACGCGTGGTTTGGGTTGGGCGCAAGGTAGGTTAGGGTTTGCGCGTGCTCCGCTGATCTAACCACACAAGTGCATGGCTGGCGGCGAAAAAGACGATGCCAATGACGACGATGTTGACGCCGACCTGTGCTGCACCAACTTTAGCTGGATCAAAAAAGAAATAGGGATAGTGGCCAGTTATCAATCCTCGGATCAAAACGAATCCGGTGTAACCAAGGGGGTAAACCATCCAGATCAGTGGATCACGCTGGGTCATCGTGCCCTTCACCGCGAAGACCGCATAATACGCCACCACCAGCGCGGGCACAATAGCGTGAAACAACAGGTTCAACGCCTCTTTTCCGGGCTTTGGCGGGTGAACGGGGTACAGTATGGGCCAATAAATCACGACGACCAGCGCCACGGACAGGGTGATCATTCCCAAATGCCGCGAAGCGATCGGCTGCGTCACTCGGATCGCAAGCACCGCGAACATTCCAGCCACCAAAATGTCGGTCGTGTTGGTGAAATAGTCTATCATATGCCAAAGCGCCGGCACCGAGCCGCCATACTCCGTCGCATCGTTGCGAACCGCCAATGCCAATGCCAGCCACGCCAACGCAGCGATGCAAAAGAGTCCGAGGCGATTGAACCGTGTCAAAGCTAGAGCTGCATTTGTCATTTGTTTAGCGCCGCCTGCGCTGCTGCCAGCCGCGCAATCGGCACGCGATAGGGTGAGGCGCTGACATAGTCGAGGCTGATCGATTCGCAGAATGCGATAGAGGCGGGATCACCACCATGTTCGCCGCAAATGCCCAGTTTGATGTCAGGGCGCGTCTTGCGCCCCCGTTCGGCGGCAAGCGCGATGAGCTCACCGACACCCTCAACATCAATGCTCACAAACGGATCACGCTCGTAAATGCCCTTATCCACGTATGTTGTGAGGAAGCGGGCCGCGTCATCGCGTGAAACGCCCAGCGTCGTCTGCGTGAGGTCATTGGTGCCAAAGCTGAAGAACGCGCCGACTTCGGCAATTTCCCCGGCCTTGAGCGCCGCGCGTGGCAGTTCGATCATCGTGCCGACAAGGTACTCGATCCTTTTGCCACGTTCGGCGAACACAGCCTCCGCAGTCGTTTCGATGACGGCCTTCATCAGTTCGAGTTCCTTACGCGTCGCAACCAACGGCACCATCACTTCGGGGATTGGCGACACCGCCAGATCACATGCGGCCTCGAAGATCGCGCGGGCCTGCATCTCGTAAATCTCCGGATATGTGACGCCTAACCGGCACCCGCGATGGCCGAGCATCGGGTTGACCTCGTGCAGCTCTGCTGCGCGGCGCTTAAGCGTTTCGATGCCCACACCCGCCGCCTTCGCGACATCAGCGAACTCAGTTTCCTCGTGCGGCAGGAACTCATGCAGCGGCGGATCGAGCAGCCGGATCGTCACCGGAAGCCCCGCCATCACCTCAAATATCGCTTTGAAATCAGCGCGTTGCTCTGGCAGCAACCGTGCGAGTGCGTGACGGCGGCCCTTTTCATCTTCCGCCAAAATCATCTCGCGCACCGCCGTAATCCGCGCCGCATCGAAGAACATATGCTCGGTGCGACACAGGCCAATGCCCTCCGCCCCAAACTCGCGTGCTACCTTGGCATCGTGTGGTGTTTCAGCGTTCGCGCGCACCTTCATCCGGCGTATTTTGTCGGCCCACACCATCAGCGTGCCGAAATCGCCCGCAAGTTCCGGCTGCACGGTGGCGACAGCGCCTGCCATCACCTCGCCGGTCGTGCCATCAAGCGTGAGAATGTCACCCTCGCCCAACTCGCGGTCACCAATCCGCAAAGTCTTGCCCTTCGCGTCGATGTTGAGCGCCCCCGCACCCGAAACGCACGGCCGCCCCATGCCACGCGCCACCACAGCAGCGTGCGACGTCATGCCACCACGCGCCGTGAGAATGCCCTTCGCCGCGTGCATTCCGTGTATATCTTCGGGCGAGGTCTCAACCCGCACGAGAATCACAGCTTTGCCCAGTTCAGCATATTTCTCAGCGGTATCGGCATCGAACACAATTTCGCCCGACGCTGCACCGGGAGACGCAGGCAGGCCCTTCGTCAGCACATCGCGCACCGCCTTCGGATCAAGCGTCGGGTGCAGCAATTGGTCGAGCGCCGCCGGATCAACCCGTGCCACCGCCTCATCGGTCGTAATCAGGCCTTCATTCGCCATATCGACCGCAATCTTAAGCGCCGCCTTGGCAGTGCGCTTGCCCGAGCGCGTTTGCAGCATCCACAATTGACCGCGCTCCACGGTGAATTCAATGTCTTGCATGTCGCGGTAATGCGTCTCCAGAATATCGAAAACGCGCGCCAATTCGGCATAGACCTCGGGCATCGCCGCTTCCATGCTCGCCGGTTTCGCGTTTGCCCGCGTGCGCGCCGCCTCGGTCAGATATTGCGGCGTGCGAATGCCCGCGACGACATCCTCACCCTGCGCGTTGATCAGAAATTCGCCATAATAGGCCCGCTCGCCGGTCGCCGGATCGCGCGTGAAGGCCACCCCAGTAGCGGACGTCTCGCCCATATTGCCAAACACCATCGCCTGCACATTCACCGCCGTGCCCCAATCATGCGGAATGCTGTTGAGCCGCCGATAGACCTTCGCCCGCTCCGATTGCCACGAGCCAAACACCGCGCCCACCGCGCCCCACAGCTGATCGTGCACATCCTGCGGGAAGGGCTTGCCCCATTGCCTCTCCACCAAGCCCTTATACTCGGCCACCAGCGCCTTCAAATCATCGGCGGAAAGCTCGGTATCGAGGTAAAACCCACGATCTTCCTTCGCGACCTCAAGCGCCTCTTCAAAGCTGCCATGATCCAGCTCCAGTACCACATCGGCGTACATCTGGATGAAACGCCGATAGCTGTCCCACGCAAAACGCGCATCGCCCGAAGAGGCCGCAAGCCCCTCCACCGTCGCGTCATTCAGCCCAAGGTTAAGCACCGTGTCCATCATGCCGGGCATCGACACGCGCGCGCCGGAGCGGACGGACACGAGCAGCGGATTGGCCGCATCGCCAAACGCGCGCCCCGTGACGCCCTCAATATGCTTCAGCCCCGCCGCCACTTCCGCGCGGACATCATCAGGGAAAGTCTGGCCGACCTCATAATACAGCGTGCACATTTCGGTGGTGATCGTGAAGCCGGGGGGCACCGGCAGGCCAATCGCGGCCATGCCATCAAGGTTCGCACCCTTGCCGCCGAGGAGGTTCTTGTCCCCGCCACCCTTGTCATCAACACCGCCGCCGAAGCGGTAAACATATTGGGTCATCTGTCGTCTTCCCTGATGAAATGACGGGGGCTATTACCCCTCGATCTTCGAAAAATCTGCAACCTTATGAACCGCATCGCGGAACCGGGCGAGCAAGCCAAGCCGGAACGCGCGCACGTCCGCATCCGGATCATTGACCATCACAGCGGTAAAGAAGTGGTCAATCGGTGCGCGTAGTGTCGCCAAAACGGACATGGCTTGTGTGAAGTTCTCTGCCGCCAGCGCGGTGGTGACTTGGGGTTCTGAATTGGCAAGAGAGGCAAAAAGTGCACTCTCAGTCTGTGAACTGGATTTGTCCCATAGAGCGGAAAAATATGTGCCTTCCTTGCTCAAAATATTTGTCGCTCGTTTGTAGGCAGCGAGCAGATTTGTACCATCCTCGGTACCGACGAACGACTGTAACGCCGTCACTCTCGCGAGCAACCGCGGAATATTGTCATCACCCACAAAATTGCCGACGCCACCAAACTGTCCAACCGAAAAGGCTGCATCGATCAAATCATGCCGGACGCCAGCTTCCTTTTGCTGAATTTTCAGGCGATCAATAAGAAATGACCCGACTTCACTCGCGATGCGACCTGCACCTTCTTCGTCCTGACGATAGTTTAACCACGCCGGACCAAGTGAACCGGCTGCATTGATTAGTGCAATTAAACGCAAGGAAACCGAGTTGACTACAATTATTCGGATTATTCCTAACGCTGCACGGCGAAGGGCAAACGGATCTTTCGAACCAGTCGGCCTCTCGTTTATCGCAAAAAACCCAACCAAAGTATCCAGCTTATCCGCCAAACTCACCGCCACCGTCGCGGGCGCTGTCGGCACCTCATCGCCTTGGCCGACGGGCTTGTAATGATCGCGGATCGCGTCCGCCACCGCGTCCGGCAAGCCCTGCGCGCGGGCGTAATAGCCGCCCATCACGCCCTGTAATTCGGGGAACTCGCCGACCATGCCGGTGACGAGATCGGCCTTGCACAGCCGCGCGGCCTGTTCGGCGAGGTCAGGATCGCCCTTGACGATCCCCTCCGCGCACAACCAACGCGCCAGCTTCGCCACCCGCTCCACCTTATCGGCCACCGTGCCGAGCTTCTCATGGAACACGATGCGATCAAGCTTCTTGGCGTGCTCCGCCAGCGGCGTCTTCAAATCCTGCTCATAGAAGAATTTGGCATCAGACAGCCGCGCGGTCAGCACGCGCTCATTGCCCGCGATGATCGCCGCGCCGCCGTCGCTCGCGGATATATTCGCGGTGCAGACGAAGGCATTGGCGAGCTTGCCCGCGCGGTCAGTGCACATAAAGTATTTCTGGTTGAGCTTGGCAGTGAGCCGGATCACCTCGGGCGGAACCGCGAGGAAGGCGGCATCAAAGCGCCCGAGCAAGGGCACGGGCCATTCGGTGAGGCCAGCGTTTTCCGCGACCAGCGCCTCATCGGGAACAAGTGTGAGTCCCGCCGCCGCTGCAACCTTGGCCGCGCCCTCACGGATGATTTGTTGTCGCTCGGCCTGATCGACGATGACATGGCACGCGCGCAACTTGCTCGCGTAATCGCTGGCATTGCCAATGGTGATCGGTCCGTGGTGGTGGAAGCGATGGCCCATCGTCGCGGAGCCGGATATGATGCCATCAACCTCGCACGGGACAACATCATCACCCAGCAGCGCGACGATGCCCTGTAATGGCCTTACCCAGCGGAGGCTTTCGGTAGAGGCAGACGCCGCGCCCCAGCGCATCGATTTCGGCCAGTAGGTGTTAAATATCAGCTTGGGTATCGCGTCAGCCAAAACGTCTATCGTTTTACGCCCCGGCTTTTCAAGCACCGCAAACCACACGCCGTCACGGTCAATCAATTGATCTTGCGTCAATCCTGTTTTGCGAAGGAAACCTTCCAAAGCCTGCGCCGGTGCAGACGTCTTTGGCCCTTTAATTTCCTCGGCGACTGCCGCCGTCTCCAGTGGGAGGTCGGGCACAATGATTGTTAAACGCCTCGGAGTGACGAAAGACTGTATCTTATCGTAGTGAGGCATTTTGATGCCAGCTTCGGACATCAGCTTATTGACGTCCATTTCCAGATATTTGGATGCACGCTCCTGCATCCGCGCAGGGATTTCTTCGGAGCGCAGTTCTAGGAGGAAGTCAGCCATTAAGCGTCCCACCCGTTCTTGCTCATCCACGCCGCACACGCACCTTTCGCGAGATCGCGCACTTGGCCCATGTAGCTCGCGCGCTCTTGCACCGAGATCACGCCGCGCGCTTGCAGCAGGTTGAAGAGGTGACTGGCCTTGATCGCCTGCTCATAGGCCGGAATGGGGAGTGCCTTATCCAAACAGGATTGGCACTCTGCCGCCGCCATTTTGAAGGCTTCAAACAGCATATCGGTGTTCGCCGCCTCGAAATTATAGGCGCTGTGCTGGCGCTCTTGCTCCAGAAACACATCGCCGTAGGTCACGACGGGCGCATCACCGACAGCATCATTATACACCAGATCAAAGATGCTTTCTTTGTTCTGAATATACATCGCCAGCCGCTCCAGCCCATACGTCAGCTCGCCCGAAACCGGCTTACAATCAAAGCCGCCCATCTGCTGAAAATAGGTGAATTGTGTCACCTCCATGCCATCGCACCACACTTCCCAGCCCAGACCCCATGCGCCGAGCGTGGGGCTCTCCCAATCATCCTCGACAAAGCGGATGTCATGCAGCAGCGGATCGATGCCGATGGCGGCGAGGCTGCCCAGATACAACTCTTGCAGGTTCGGCGGCGAGGGCTTCAGGATCACCTGATATTGGTAATAATGGCCGAGCCGGTTGGGATTCTCACCATAGCGGCCGTCCGTAGGTCGCCTACACGGCTGCACGAACGCCGCATTCCAAGGATCGGGGCCGAGGGCGCGCAAGGTGGTAGCGGTGTGGAAGGTGCCCGCGCCCATCTCCAGATCATAGGGCTGGAGGATGGCACAGCCTTTGTCACTCCAATAATCATGGAGTTTCAGGATCAATCGTTGAAAGGACAGCGGCTTGCTCACGCGCGCGGCTTTGGCGGATAGGGCTGGCGCGGTCAAGGTTGAGTGGCTAAACGGAGATCATGAAAATGCTCCGTATCGCGCTTTTGCTCACCCTCATGCCCGCCAGCCTTGGTTGCGCTAAAGCTCCAAATGCGCGCCCTGCCCTCTGGAAAATCGTGAGCAAGACTGCCACCATCTATCTGTTTGGCTCTGTCCACGTGCTGCCCAAGGGCGTGGAATGGCACACGCCGGCTCTGAAAAAAGCGGAAGCCGAAGCAGGCACATTGTTCCTTGAGATCAACGATGTTGATGATCATGCGAAGCTTAGCCAAGAATTTCAGGCCGTCGCCACCGCGCCCAACCTGCCCGATGTGCTTGATCGCGTGCCGCCCGCCAAGCGCGCCGGATTGAAGGCGCTGTTTGACAAAGCGCAAATCCCGCCCGCCGCGCTGAAAGGATATAAAAGCTGGGCGGTGGGGATTACGTTAGGGTCGTTGCTGATCAAGGATTTGAAATACAGCGCCGATGATGGTGTGGAGCATGGCCTCACCGCCGATTTCGCCACTGCGCACAAGCCCATCAATGGCCTGGAGACCAGCGCGCAGCAGTTCGGCTTCTTCAACCAACTGAGCGACAAAGCCCAAGCCCGCTTCCTCGAATCGGTGGTCGATGACGCGCCGAATGTTGAGCGCGACACCACGAAGATGATCAGCGCATGGGAATCGGGCAACCCACACATCATTGCTGAGGCTTTTGACAAAGATATGAAGAAAGAACCCGAACTCCAGCGCATCCTGATCCACAATCGTAACGCCAATTGGGCGGGATGGGTGATGGCGCGCCTACACGGTAAAGACACCACGCTCGTCGCTGTAGGGGCAGGGCATTTGGCAGGCAGCGACTCCGTCATCGCGATGCTCCGTGCCAAGGGGCTGAAAGTGGTGCGGGTAGGTTAGCGCACTGGAAATGCAATTGCCGAGAACACCTTATGAACAATCCGCCGCAAATACAGTAAATCCGGCCATTGACGTGCAACAAACGTGCTTTTAAGCAGGGCCACGCGGCGGTAGATCAACCGTCACGACATATTAGGAGCTTCTCATATGAATACCGCAGATATTGCTGACCACCTCGCTGCCGCACATGGCATGACCAAGGCCGATGCCAAGAAAGTTGTCGATGGTGTTTTTGCCGCCGTCACCAATGCCGCCGCAAAAGGCGAAGAGGTCTCGATTCCAGGCTTCGGCAAGTTCAAGGTCAAGAGCAGCCCCGCACGCGAAGGCCGCAACCCTTCAACCGGACTGCCCATCAAGATTGCCGCATCGCGCAAACTTGCCTTCACCGTTGCTAAGGCCGTCAAAGACAAGCTGAACGGCTAATTATTGTGGGGGGAGGCAATGCTTCTCCCCATAAACGTTACTCGGGCGTTGAGTGGTCGACGATCATCACAGTGTGTAATGGCTGACGTTCGCAAGGGACATCGGGCTATGATCAAACGTCTGCTGCTGCCGCTCGCCCTCATCAGCGCTGCACCTGCGCCGGTTGCTGTCGCACCCTCTCCCTCAGAAATTGTCGCTGCCGCCCCCGCAAGGGACTGGGTGGCGATTGCACCGTCTGACCTGCTGGTGATGGACTTGGCGGCGGACGCGAAGGGAAAACCGCGTCGCGTCGTGATCCAATTGATGCCCGCGCCGTTCAGCCAAGGCTGGGTGGGCAACGTCCGCAAACTCGCCACCGCGCATTGGTGGGATGGCACGAGCGTCAACCGCGTGCAGGATAATTATGTCGTGCAATGGGGTGACGCGAGCGAGAAGAAGGCGCTGCCGGAGGGGTTGGTGAAGGTGGGGGAGGGGGAATATGATCTGACGCTTGACGGGTCGCTGCATTTTAGTCCGCTTACCCAACGGCTTCGGCAACAGCGATTCGACAAACTCAGGTCCGACACAACATCAGCGGCAGAGAAAACTGTGGAAGGCGTTATGGGCGCGTTTCGGGGAGACAGCTTTGCAATAAACACAGGCTTTGTTTCGGGTTGGCCTATCGGCATTAACGCCAAGCCGACACTAGCATGGCCCATCCACTGCTACGGCATGGTGGGCGTCGGGCGCGGGCTGCCGCCGGATACCGGAACCGGTGCCGAGCTTTACACGGTGATCGGCACGCCGCCGCGTCATCTCGATCGCAATATCGCGCTCGTGGGGCGGGTGGTGGAGGGGATCGAGCACCTCTCCAGCCTGCCGCGTGGCACCGAGGCTTTGGGCTTTTACAAAACCGCCGAAGAGCGCGTGCCGATTGTCTCGATCCGAATCGCCAGCGAACTTCCGGCGGCCGATCAGCCGCACCTGCAATATCTCTCCACCGAGAGTGCCACGTTCGCCAGATATGCCGATGCCCGCGCAAACCGCCGCGATCCGTTCTTTATCAAAGCTGCTGGCGGTGCCGATATTTGCAACATCCCGGTGCCCGTTCGGCGCGCGCCCTAAACGCAGGTAGCCCTAATCCTCAAACCGGCTCCAGCCACTCGGCCCCAACCGCTCTAACGGGCGGAAGCGGGTTTTATATGCCATCCGCAACGATCCCTCAATCCAATACCCGAGATAAACGTGCGGCAGCCCCGCCTCGGTCGCGCGGCGAATATGATCGAGAATGATGTATGTCCCCAGCCCGCTCCGTTCCGCATTGTCGGGCTCAAAGAAGCTGTAAATCAGGGAATAGCCATCCGCCTGCGTATCGGTGATGCATGCACCAACAAGTTTGCCTTGGCGGCCACCCACACTCGGCTCGCGATACTCGACCACATGTGAATCGACGGGCGTTTGCTCCACCATATCGGCGTAATCAATATCATCCATGCCCACCATTCCCCCCGTCGGGTGGCGCGCTTCAAGGTAGGTGCGCAACAGCGAGAACTGCTCTTCGGTTGACCACGGCCGGCAGGCACTGACCTCCAAATCGGCATGGCGCTTCAAAAGCCGACGTTGTGTGGTGCTGGGCTCAAATTCTGGTGCGAGCACGCGGACTGAAATGCACGCCGCGCAATCGACGCAACTCGGCCGATAGGCTACCCCCTGTGAGCGCCGAAAGCCGATTTTACTGAGCGCATCATTAAGCTCATTCGCTTTTGAGCCGGTAAGCTCGGTAAACACCTTGCGCTCTTTTCGCCCGGGCAAATAGGGGCACGGCGCCGGGCTTGTGACGTAAAAACGCGGAAAACGAAATTGGGCTGTCACCGGCCAAATACCCTCACGACTCGAATTCTTATATGACGATTGTATGACGCATAGCCCGGCGGATTAAAAGCCCGTTTACCATGATAGTTTGCACCGAAGACGGTTAAATTGTGAGTCAAAACGGGACAACAATCCGCCCCAATCAGACAGTAACCCCAAACAGATCATGCTCGTCCGCGTCCTCGATCAACACCGGTACAATGTCGCCAGCCTTCAGTCCCTCAGTGTCGCGTAAATGCACCTGTCCATCGATTTCAGGCGCATCGGCTTTGGATCGGCCAGACGCGCCGCCCTCATCATCCACGGCGTCGATCAGCACATCCAGGGTGCGTCCCACCTTGGCGGCGAGCTTTGCAGCGGAAATGCGGGCAGTAGCCTCCATGAGGCGGGCATAGCGCTCTTCCTTGATCTCTTCTGGCACCGGATCGGGGAGCGCATTGGCGGCAGCACCCGCGACAGGCTCAAACCGGAAGGCACCGACGCGATCGAGCTGCGCATCCTCCAGCCAATCGAGCAGATACTGGAAATCGGCGTCCGTCTCGCCCGGGAAACCGACCACGAAGGTGGAGCGAATGGTGATGTCCGGCGCAATTGCCCGCCAGCCCTTAATGCGCTCCAGCACCTTCGCTTCGTTCGCGGGGCGTTTCATTGCCTTGAGCACCGAGGGTGCCGCGTGTTGAAACGGAATGTCGAGATAAGGCAGCACCAGCCCCTCCGCCATGAGCGGAATGACCTGATCGACGTGGGGGTAGGGATAAACATAATGAAGCCGCACCCAAGCTCCCAGCCGCCCCAACTCGCGCGCCAGATCGGTCATGTGCGCGCGGACAGGCGCGCCCTTCCAGTCGCGCGGTTGATGCTTGATGTCGACACCGTAAGCCGATGTGTCTTGGCTGATCACCAAGAGCTCCTTGGTTCCCGCCGCAACCAATTTCTCGGCCTCGCGCAAAATCGCATCGGGGCGACGACTCACCAAATCACCACGAATACTGGGGATGATGCAGAAGGCGCAGCGGTGGTTACAGCCTTCCGAAATCTTGAGATACGAGTAATGGCGTGGCGTAAGTTTCAACCCAGCATCAGGCACCAGATTGGTGAACGGGTGGGCGGGCGCGGGTGCCGCCTCATGCACTGCCGCGACCACCGCCTCATATTGATGCGGGCCAGAGATTGCGAGTACCTTGGGATATTTCGCGCGGATCATCTCCGCCTCCGTGCCAAGGCAACCGGTGACAATCACCCGGCCATTTTCTGCGATCGCCTCGCCAATCGCCTCCAGACTCTCCTCTTTCGCCGAATCGAGGAAACCGCAAGTGTTGACGAGCACCACATCCGCCCCCGCATAATCGGCGGAGAGCCCATAGCCATCGGCGCGCAATTTGGTGAGAATACGCTCACTGTCCACCAGCGCCTTAGGGCAGCCGAGGGAGACCATGCCGATTGTGGGCGCGGATTGGAGCGTTGTAACCATGCCGCGCCCTTAGGCTAAGCTGGAAATATTGTCTAATCGTGCGACATCACAGAAAATTATTCGGCCAGATCATCGTCCGCCACATATGCGCGGTGGGGGAGTTATCGAAGCCCAGGCCCTCCTTCGGCTGCTTGAAATGACGCCCAATAATATCCGTGAATATTTCCGGATCGGGTTCGGCGATGCCATCGAAGAAATAACGATCATAAATCGTCACCAGCCGGGAGGTCATATACCAGCGATGCTGGCGCGCGGCGTCCGCTGCTTGCTGAATATATGCTGGCGGCACATAATCGCGCCCGAAGAAGCTATGGTAGCTCTCGGGATAAGCATAGCCCACCGAGTCATCCGCAAAGTAGCGCAGTGGCTGGTGCATCTGCACTGCCCAAGCAATCTCTTCGCTCACATAGGGCGCGATCAACTGCGCGCCCCAATAGCCGTGATCGGTGCGGATGAGGCAGCCGTTGGCGATGTCATGCAGCAGGCACGCCAACACCACCTTCTCCTCCTGCCCCTCCTGCAAGGCAAGGGCGGCGCTGGTGAGCAGATGTTGCTTGGTGAGACCGGTCAAACGGTGGGTGAAAAAGTCCAGAAGCGTTGGCTTCTCGGGCATGCGCGGCAAAGCGGGGTTATCGCCCATCATGAAGACATGGTCTGCATCCATCTTGGCGATCATGGCATACTCATCGATGCGGCTTGACGTGCCGACATGGCCGACTGGAGCTGGCATGATCATCCGCTCGCGCCCCGCTTGCGGCCACTCGTCCATATCGCACATATATCACACTCCCGAAGCGTCAATCGGCGCGGGTTAGCTGATATTTGAAGAATGATCTACTGGCAGCGACTAGGGTTTGCGCTTTGCCAGTGCACGGTGCCAACGGTGCCCACCAATCAACCCGCCCACCGCGAGCATGAACAGCGCGATCATGCTCGGCTCCGGCGCATCGGTTGCACCGCCAGCGGCCCGCCCCGCTACGGTTGGGGCCGGAGCAGCAACGGCCTTGGTCGTCGCGGTCGGGATGTTCGCTGATGGCGTTGTTCCGCTGAGGGGTGAAGCGAGCTGACTCGGTGGCGACGCGTGAACGAATGCCGCACGCGCGGCCAGCGAGACCATAGCAATAGTCAACATGAACTGCGTCAGCTTACGCATGGTGAAACCCCTGAGTGCATCCTGAGACCACTCAGCTTGCGCGGCAGCCCTATCTCAATTTGGACAGAATTTATAGTGAATAGATAGTTAATTAAGAGAGGTTTTACACATCGTTACAACCGCTATTACAACCAAGATCACTCCAGTTTCTTGAGCGGATCCACTGGCGTTTTGTGTTGCCGGATTTCAAAATGAAGGGCGCTACCGCCCGTAATCCCGATTGCTCCGCCGCGCCGCACTTGCGCACCGCGCACCGCAGTGATTTGGGCGATATGGCTGTAGATCGTTAGCCAGCCGTCACCATGCCGCAGGATGACCGTGCCGCCATAGCCCGCCACTTGACCAACAAAGGCAACGACGCCTGATGCCGACGCATCAACAATGCTGCCAGCGGAGGCGGCGATGTCTATCCCGCGATTGCCGCCTGCACCGAAACGGCTCGTGACACTTCCCTGCAACGGCCAACCGAATTTGCCATCGGAGAAATGCTGTGGTTCGCGGACTGGCGTCGTCGGTGCGAGCGGACGCTGCGGCGTTGGGTGCTCGCGCGAAGGGGTAGCCCCCGCATCTTGCGCTGGCTCACCACCACCAACGACAACATCATCAAGGTTGAACGCGGCGGCACGCGCCTCGATATTGGGGTCGGGCTTGG
>JAYVZY010000129.1:0-1725 GCA_043782885.1 Sphingomonadales bacterium
ATACCACCCCGAATTTGATCTTACGCAGCTCGTGCAACTCTACACGCTTTATGCCGATGATCTCATCGGGCAGGGTTTCTTCGCTGATCAAGCGGCGCTTGATCAGTATTGCGCGCAACTCGCCGCGCTTGCGGCTGATCCCGACGACGCAGGCATGGCCTGGCAATTGGGCGTAGACAGCGACATTACACGAGATACGTCACGTCGCAGCGAGATTTTCGCTTGGATGGAGCGTTGCGTTACTCAAAAACGCCGTTAGACTTGATCCGTTAGGCAGAAGCGCCGCCATAAACGGATTTGATTTCCAAAAACTCTTCAAGCCCGTGCTTGCCCCATTCGCGACCATTGCCTGACATTTTTGTGCCACCGAACGGCGCGGCGGAATCGAGTGAGGCGCCATTTATATGCACCATGCCGGTACGCAACCGGGCCGCGACCGCGCGGGCTTGCTCCACATCGGCGCCCCAGACATAACCGGAAAGGCCATACACGGTATCATTTGCGATCGCGACGGCTTCATCAACGCTGTCATAACAGATGATCGCCAGGACCGGGCCAAAGACCTCGTCGCGCGCCAACGTCATATCGGGCGTCACGTTGCCAAATATGGTGGGGCGCACAAAAAGGCCGGGCGCAAGCTCGGGGGGGCAATCTGGACCGCCTGCAATAAGCTCTCCGCCCTCCGATTGTGCCTTGGTGATGAGATCGACAACACGACCATATTGTGCGGCGTTGGCGATCGGTCCCAATTTGGGATCATCCGCAGACTTGCCAACCGTCAGCGTGGCTGCCGTTGCGGATGCCAATGCCTTCACCCGCGCATAAGACTCACGTGGAATCAGCAAGCGCGTTGGTGCATTACAGCTTTGGCCACTGTTGCCCATGCAGCCCGCCACACTCGCGGGGATAGCCGTCTCGAAATCCGCGTCAGGCAGGATGATATTGGCTGATTTTCCGCCGAGTTCCAGCGCAACACGTTTGATTGTCGGGGCAGCGTTCATCGAAATCGCAACACCGGCACGGGTAGACCCCGTGAAGGAAATCATCTCCACATCAGGGTGTTTGGTGAGCGCATCGCCCACCCCCGGTCCATCACCGTGCACCAGATTGAACACGCCCGGCGGCACACCAGCCTCATGAATAATCTCCGCCAAGATAACGGCGTCGAGCGGGGCGAGCTCGCTGGGCTTGAGCACCATCGTGCACCCAGCGGCGAGTGCGGGGGCCACCTTCACTGCGATTTGGTTAAGCGGCCAATTCCACGGCGTAATCAGCACACACACGCCAATCGGCTCACGGCGCAGAAGCGTCGTGCCGAGCGGTGTTTCAAACTCATAATCTTCCAGAATGCGGACGATCTCATCAAAATGCTGAGCTCCGGAAGGTGCTTGTGACTTGCGCGAGAGGGACAGTGGCGCACCCATTTCAGCCGATATTGCGTCAGCAATCTCATCATTGCGCGCGACAAGTGCCGCAGCTATTTTGCGCAGATAGCCTAGCCGTTCCGCAACACTCACCTGTGACCACGATGGAAACGCTGCCTTCGCTGCCGCAATCGCCGCCGTGGCATCATCCGCAGTGCCCATAACCACCTGACCGATGATCGATAGATCGGCAGGGTTCACCAAATCCTTGCGCGCGCTGCCGTGGGGCGTTGTCCATTTGCCGTTGATATAGAATTTGGTGGTGTCGATCATGGTCATTCCTCAGCGGTTGATTCGTTTG
>JAYVZY010000130.1:0-1803 GCA_043782885.1 Sphingomonadales bacterium
CGTAATGCGCTCGCGTCGAACGCGGCGGTGGAGCAAGATCGAGCCGTGGCAATGGGCGAAAAAGCCCGCGATATAACAGCGCTCATGTCCGCGATCCGCGATGATGCCAGCGTGCGTGATGACCTTGCCGCACTCCCAGGCCCAATGCTCCGTCCGGCGCAGCTTGCGCACCTGACGACCGCCTTGCCACTGCCCACACCCCCGCCCGTGCGCGCCCCTGCGCTAAACTACAGGCTGCCCGTTGTCGGTGAAGTCATGACCGGGCTTGGCGAAGAGACCACGCCCGGCGTCCGCTCGCGTGGGCTGACGATTTCAACACTGCCCAATGCGCTTGTCGTAGCCCCCAGTGCGGGGCGGGTGGTGTATGCGGGTACTTATCGTGGTTTTGGGCAGATCATCATCATCGATCATGGCCATGGGCTGACGACGCTGATCACCAGCCTCGCACGACTTGATGTGCACGTTGGCGATACCGTCATTCAGGGCAGTCCGGTGGGCCATGCCGGCCAGGATCAACCGACGATTACAGTGGAACTCCGGCGCGGCAGTGAAGCCGTAGATATTACGCCATTGGTTTAGTGAGTTGGGCCTTTCGCAGGCCGCGAATCGAGGCTATGCTGGGAACCATATGAAAGCCCATCCTATGACCTCGTCGTTCGTTCGTTCCGTTCTCCTTGTTTCGGTGATGGCACTGCTCCCCGCCACCAACGCCGCAATCGCCACCGCCGATACCGCCGTAAATAAAGAATTTGCGCCGTTCTGGACGGTCTATGATCACATCAAAACCTATTATGTTGATAAAACTGACGACAAAAAACTTGTCGATGGGGCCATTGATGGCATGCTCAAAAGCCTTGATCCGCACAGTTCTTATGAAACCGGTACCGAATATGACAATCTGCGCTCGCTGACCGATGGCAATTATGGTGGCCTTGGGCTCTCGGTGACGCTGGAGCAAGGCACCGTCAAAATCATCGCACCGACCGCTGACACGCCTGCCGCGCGTGCGGGGTTGAAGCCGGGCGATTACATCACGCACATTGACGGCCAGTTCATCATCGGCGGCACCATAAACGAGGCGGTAGACAAGATGCGCGGCAAGCCAGGCACGCCGGTGAAGCTGACGATTTTGCGCGCCGGGCGTGACAAGCCGTTTGATGTCACGTTGATCCGCGCCGTGATCGAGATCAAAGCGGTGAAGTGGGAAACAAACGGCAATGTCGGCGTCATCGACATCAATCAATTCTCACGCAATACGGGGCTGGATGTGCGCAGCGCGCTGATCGGGATTGATAAGAAACTTGGCCACCATCCGCTGGGCTATATCGTTGATCTGCGTTCCAACCCCGGCGGGCTGCTCAATGAGGCCGTGGATGTATCTGACGAGTTCCTCGAATCGGGTGAGATTGTCTCACAACGCAGCCGCGATCCGCGCGACACGCTCCGTTGGAAGGCGCGGCCAGGCGATGATGCGCATGGCCTGCCGGTGATTGTGCTCGTCGACGTTGGCTCAGCGTCTGCATCCGAGATTGTGGCGGGGGCGCTGCAAGATCAGCACCGCGCGCTGATCATGGGGCAGCGCAGCTTTGGCAAGGGGTCGGTGCAGTCGATCTTTGAATTTGGTGGCAAGCGGGCGCTGCGGCTGACCACGGCGCGCTATTACACACCCTCCGGACGCTCGATTCAGGAGGGCGGCATCGAGCCAGACATTGCCGTGCCGCAGATATCTGATCCCGATTTCAACTCGCGGCTCCAGCCGCGCGAGGCGGATTTGCGCAAGCACCTCGTCAATCAGAACAAGGT
>JAYVZY010000131.1:0-3510 GCA_043782885.1 Sphingomonadales bacterium
ATAGCGGTAGTTAGCAAAATTGGGATCGGTCTGCATCAATTGGAAATCAAACAGTTCGCGGAACAGCAATTCGATGAGCAAGGTCGCGATGCGATCACGATCCTCCTGCGATGCATCGAGGCGCGATTCAATCGGCACGCTCTCGATATAGTCCATCGCGAGCACGTTGGGCGTCGTGAAGGCGGCATGGAGCGCGGGCACGCGATAAGCAGGTGTGTCGGCGAGCAACGCGCCAAACTGTTCTAGGCACTGCGCCTCACGCTCATAATCGGCTTCCTCGTGCAATTGGCGTTTGGCCTCGGCAAGTAAAGGAGCCACGTCAAGCGAACGAGGCAGCAACCCTGAGAGCCTTATCAAAGTGGCGACGTTATCAACATCGCTGTCGATGCTGCGCCGCACACCTGGGTACTGCACCTTAATCGCCAAATCCGCCCCTTCAACTGTCGTCGCGCGATGCACTTGGCCGATAGAGGCGGCTGCAATCGGCGTGAAATCGAAGCTACGGAATCGCGCCTCCCAACCTTTGCCCCAATTTTGATTGAGCACCGCGCGTAATTGGCTGTCGGGCATCTGGCGCGCCTCCGATCGCAATTGCCCCAGAATATCGGTGAGCTCGGGTGGCAAGAAATCGCCCGTATCCATCGAGAGCATCTGGCCGATCTTCATCGCAGCGCCACGCAACTGGGCCAATTGATTGGTCAGAATGCGGGCATTTGCCGGTGTCAGCAGGACATCGCTAAGCGAGGGACGCTTGCCCTGCGCCAACTGGCTCACACCATCCAAGAGCGCACCGCCCGCTATACTCGCTGCCATTGTGCTGAAACGACCAACGCGCGCCAGCCGTCCGGTGGGGATTGCGCTGGCCCGAGCTTTCATCGGCGGTACCGACATGTCTCAGCACTCCTTTTTCTGGCGCAAGGCACCTTTGCAGCGATCGGAGCAGGTCTTGACCTCCGCCCAATCTCGGGCCCATTTTTTGCGCCACGCAAAGGGACGCCCGCAGGCTTGGCAGGTCTTTTCTGGAAAATTGGCTTTCTTGAGCATTTTTGCCATCAGAGTGCGGCCACAGTTGCAGCGGCACTTGTCGTTATCCGTGCGCGCTCGTCATCACCGAACTTGTCGAAGGTGCGGATCATCTGCCCGATGCGCGGATTGTTGCCGAGCTTGTCGCGATGGCGATTGAGAAAATCCCAATACAGCGCGTTGAACGGGCAGGCGGTTGGGCCGGTGCGCTGCTTCACATCATAACGACAGCCCGCGCAATAGTTCGACATTCGGTTGATATAGGCGCCGCTTGCGGCATAGGGCTTCGAGGCCAGCAGGCCTCCATCAGCAAATTGGCTCATGCCAATGGTGTTGGGCAGCTCAACCCATTCATAGGCATCGGCATAAACGCTCAGATACCATTCGTGCAGCGCGTGCGGATCGACACCGGCGAGCATCGCAAAATTGCCCGTCACCATCAGCCGCTGAATGTGGTGCGCATAGGCGTGCGTCTTGGTTTGAGTGATCGCCTCGCGCAGACAGGTCATGTCAGTCTCGCCCGTCCAATAGAATTCAGGCAGCGGGCGGGTGTGGTTGAAGAAGTTCGTGGCGGCATAGTCGGGCATTTTGAGCCAATAGATGCCGCGCACATATTCGCGCCAACCGATGATTTGGCGGATGAACCCTTCGGCGGCGTTGAGCGGCGCACGACCTGCACGGTATTCAGCCCCGACAGCGCGGCACACGGCAAGCGGATCGAGCAACCCGCAGTTGAGATATTGCGCGATCACCGCATGATACAAGAACGGTGTGTCGGTGAGCATCGCATCCTGATAATCACCAAAGTACGGCAGCGCAGTTCGCACGAAATGCGCGAGTGCGGCCTCCGCCCCTGCCCGGGTGACGGCGTATGAGAAGGGCTCCAGATCGCCAAAGTGATCGGCGAAGTGCGATCCGACCAGCGCGATCACTTCGCGCGTCGTCGCGTCCGGACGTTCGGCATAAGGCTGTGGCATCAACAGAGTCGCTGCCGCTGGCTTGCGGTTCTCGGCATCAAAATTCCATTTGCCGCCGATGGGTTGATCGCCATCCATCAACAATCCGGTTTTACGGCGCATTTCACGATAGAAATACTCCATCCGCAATTGCTTGCGCCCGCGCGCCCAATCGGCAAATTCTGGCGTGGAACAGATGAAGCGGTCATCCGGTAGCACCGTCACGGGGGCGCCGAGTGCGTCTGCCCATGCACCAAACATCTGCGCAACCCGCCACTCCCCGGGCTGCGTCACGAGAATATGTGCAGGCTGTAACGCGGCCACCGCGCGCGCCACTTCATGCGTGAAGCTGCCTTGATTGTCTGGATCATTGAGCGTCACATAGTCTACTGTCCACCCAAGGCCGCGTAACTCCTCGGCAAAATGACGCATGGCTGAGAATATGAACGCAATTTTCTTTTTATGGTGGCGGACATAGCTTGCCTCTTCGGCCACCTCGACCATCAGCACGCGGTCTTGAGCCGGATCGCCGATTTTGAGTGCTGACAGCGTTGGTGTGAGTTGATCGCCAAGCACGAGGATAAGGTTGCGCATCACAGATCAAACCCCAGTTGCGCTGTTTCATCAGCGATTGACTTGCGTTTGGCCTGTAGTCTCGTACGCGCCACCCCCACCTTGCGGCTGCCATGTTTTTCAGCGATTGCACGCGCTGTGGAGCGATGCCCATCTCCTTTGCGCACTGTATAAAGCGCCTCGCGTGCCGCTTTCGAGGCGACCGTATTATCGACAATCGGGGCTGGGTAGGCGCGCCCGAGCAGCCCGGTTGCCCCCTCCCAGCGCCACGGCTCGTGGATGAATGCGTCGGGCAGGTTCGCAAGTTCGGGGAGGTAAGTGCGCACAAATATCCCCTCAGGATCCTGATCATAGCCCTGCTTTATCGGATTATAGATCCGCATCGTATTGATGCCAGTGGTGCCCGATTGCATTTGCACCTGCGGCCAATGGATGCCCGGCTCATAGTCAGTGAATTGACGCGCGAGGTGAAGCCCCGTGTCGCGCCACGGCAACCAGAGCTGATAACTCGCGAATGACATCAGCATTGCGCGCATTCTGAAATTGATCCAGCCATGCTGACGAAGCGCGCGCATACAGGCATCAACAAAGGGATAGCCGGTCTCGCCCGTCGCCCAAGCGAGCAGTCGCGCCGAGTCTGCAATCTCGGGGCGCAGTCCATTATAGGCACGATGCAGATTTTCAAATTCCAGCCGAGGCTCATCCTCCAGCTTTTGCATGAAGTGACAATGCCAATGCTGACGCGCCGAGAAGGAGCTGAGCGAGCCCCGCCAGCGTGCCGTTTTCGGGCCCTGCGCTGTCTTGAGCGCCCGCATCTGCGCCCAGGTGGTTTGTGCAACCTCGCGCATCGACACTGTGCCCCACGCAAGATGCGGCGAGAGCCGCGAGCAGGCGTCGTAAGCAGTCACTGGGCTCGACATCTGCGTGCGATAATCGCGTCCACGTTCGTTGAGGAACG
>JAYVZY010000132.1:0-4084 GCA_043782885.1 Sphingomonadales bacterium
CTGGCACGAGTGACCCACTCGATGTTGCGCAGGGCTATGCCCGCGTTGCGGAAGCCGCTGTTCGTGCAACGACTAAGGCCATTTCATCGGATTTCTCGGTGGCACATGGTTACATACCGGGGCGCGAGCTTGTTGTGATGGCACTCGGCCGCCTCGGTGGTGCCCAGCTCACGCACGCGTCTGACCTTGACCTCATTTTCGTTTTTGCGGGTGACTATCGCGGTGAGTCCGATGGTCTCAAGCCTTTGGGGACAATGCACTATTTCAACCGGCTCGCGCAGCGGATCATTTCTGCGCTCGCGATACCGACTGCCAACGGCCCGCTCTATGATGTTGATACGCGCCTCCGGCCCAATGGTGACAAAGGCGAGCTGTGTGTTTCGCTAGAAGGCTTTGCACGGTATCAAAAGGAAGAGGCTTGGACCTGGGAACATATGGCGCTTGCGCGCGCGCGCGTGATCTATGGTTCTGATGAGGCGCGCATAGAGTGCGAGGCGATCATTGCTGACGCGCTCAAAAAACCACGCGACCGGCGGAAGCTCGTGGGAGATGCGCGCGAGATGCGAGAACTCATCGCCACGCACAAACCTTCGCAAGGGCTGCTGGACATTAAACACAGTTCCGGAGGGCTCATCGATCTTGAATTTTGCATCCATGTGCGTCAGTTGAGCACCGGACGGGGGCTGTCTCCACGCTTAGACAGCGCCATTCAGGAGCTTGGGTATCCCGACGATGTGCGAGCCGCGCATCAAATGATGATGCGGCTCTTGGTCATGCTCCGTCTCGTTGCGCCGGATTTGGCGTTGCCGCCGTCGGCCACCCGAAAGCTCGTCGCACAAGCCTGCGAGGCGCGTAACTGGGGGCGCTTGATGACCCAACTTGGGGCGGCTCAGGAGTTGGTGGCTGCCCTTTGGAAAGCTGAAATCAGGGGGTGACAGCGGATTAGGTTGCGCGATTGGCGACCAGATCGTCCACCACTGTAGGGTCAGCGAGCGTGCTGGTATCGCCGAGTGCAGACACATCACCCTCCGCGATTTTGCGCAATATCCGGCGCATGATTTTGCCTGAACGCGTTTTCGGAAGTGCGGGCGTGAACTGAATAGCATCCGGTGTGGCAATCGGCCCGATTTCGGTGCGCACCCATTTCACGAGTTCGACGCGCAGCGCGTCGGTCGACTCGATCCCCGCATTGAGCGTGACATAAGCGTAAATCCCTTGGCCCTTAATGTCATGCGGAAAGCCGACCACCGCCGCCTCTGCCACATGCGCGTGGAGCACCAGTGCAGATTCCACCTCCGCTGTGCCCATCCGGTGGCCGGAAACGTTGATGACATCATCCACGCGCCCTGTGATCCAATAATAGCCATCGTCATCGCGTCGTGCGCCATCGCCGGTGAAGTATTTTCCGGGATAGGTGGTGAAATAGGTTTGGAAGAAACGCTCCTTATCTCCCCACACGCCGCGCATCTGGCCGGGCCAGCTTCGCGCGAGCACAAGGTTCCCCTCGGTCGCCCCGTGCTGCACGACACCCTCGGCATCCACAATCTGGGGATCAACGCCGGGGAGTGGCTTGGTCGCGGAACCAGGCTTGAGGTCAGTCGCACCGGGCATCGGCGCAATCATCGCGCCGCCGGTTTCGGTCTGCCACCACGTATCGATAATTGGGCATTTGCCGTTGCCGACCACGTTATAATACCAGCGCCAGGCCTCTGGGTTGATTGGTTCGCCGACCGAGCCAAGCAAACGCAATGACTTACGCGATGTTTTTGTAACGAACTCATCCCCCTCTTTCATTAGCGCACGCAGCACGGTTGGTGCCGTGAAGACGGTGCGGACATTGTGCCTGTCGCACACTTCCCAGATGCGGCTCGGCGTTGGGTAATTCGGCACGCCTTCATACATCAGCGTGGTCGCGCCGTTCGCCAGTGGGCCATAAAGAATATAGGTGTGTCCCGTCACCCAGCCGATGTCTGCGGCGCACCAGAACACTTCGCCTTGCCGGTAATCGAAGCACAATTCATGCGTGAGCGCGGCCCAGAGCAGATAGCCGCCTGTGGTGTGCATCACGCCTTTGGGCTTGCCGGTAGAGCCGGACGTATAAAGGACGAACAGCGGGTCTTCCGCGCCCATCACCTCAGGCGGGCAGGTGCTTTCGGCAGAAGCGGCGGCGTCATGATACCAAACATCGCGGCCCGGCGTCATTTCAACCGCGCCACCGGTTGCGCGCACGGTGATAACGGATTTGACATCCGGGCATTGCGCCAGCGCCGCGTCGACATTGGCCTTGAGCGGAATATGCTTGCCCCCACGTCGCCCTTCATCTGCCGTCACCACGAAGCGACTGTCGCAATCCTGAATTCGTCCGGCAATCGCATCGGGCGAGAAATCGCCAAAGATCACCGAATGGATCGCACCTATCCGCGTGCATGCCAGCAGCGCAAAGGCCGCTTCAGGGATCATCGGCAGATAGATCGTGACGCGATCTCCCTTCGTAACGCCCTGCGCCCTCAGCACATTTGCGAAACGGCACACTTCGGCGAGCAATTGTGTGTAGGTGAACTGCTTCGGCATCTCATCGGGCGCGTCTGGTTCCCAAATGAGTGCGATCGCATCGGGCCGCGTTTTGGCGTGCCGATCAACACAATTGGCGCTGACGTTCAGCTTGCCATCCTGAAACCAGCTGATTCGGAAATCGGGGGCGGCGAACGACCAATCGCCAGCAATCTCAGGCCGCTTGATCCAATCAAGTCGCCGCGCTTGCTCCAGCCAGAAGCTGCCCGGATCACCCAATGCACGACCATAAAGATCAGCGTATTTCTTGGCGTTAACGCGAGACTTTTTCGCCCACTCGGGAGGAACAGGAAACAGGTTCGCCTCGTTCATCGCGCATCCTTACAGACATTTACCATAATGAAATGAGCGTTTGCCAAGTGCTGCAGATTTTGGAAAGGGAATAATGAAACAAAGTGCAGGGAAGCAATATGTCATCAACCATCGCAGAACTGGATAAACGCCGCGCTGCTGCTCGCTTGGGTGGCGGTCAAAAGCGCATCGATGCGCAACACGCCAAAGGCAAGCTCACTGCACGTGAGCGGCTCGATGTGCTGCTCGATGAAGGTTCATTTGAAGAGCTGGATATGTTTGTTGAGCATAATTGCACCGATTTCGGGATGGCGGACACGGTTTTCCCCGGCGATGGTGTGGTGACAGGGAGTGGCACGATCAATGGGCGGTTAGTCTATGTCTTCAGCCAAGATTTCACCGTATTCGGTGGATCGCTGTCAGAACGGCACGCGCAGAAAATCTGCAAGGTGATGGATACGGCGATGAAGGTGGGTGCGCCCGTCATCGGCCTGAATGATTCGGGCGGCGCGCGCATCCAAGAAGGTGTCGCGTCGTTGGGCGGCTATGCTGAGGTGTTCTCGCGCAACGCACTCGCGAGTGGGGTCGTGCCGCAGTTGAGCCTCATTATGGGGCCGTGCGCGGGTGGCGCGGTGTATTCGCCCGCGATGACTGACTTCATCTTCATGGTAAAAGATTCGAGCTTCATGTTTGTCACAGGGCCGGATGTGGTGAAAACCGTGACCAATGAGGTGGTGACGCAAGAGGCACTTGGTGGCGCGAGCGCGCACACAGTCAAGTCAGGTGTGGCCGACAATGCTTATGAGAATGACATTGAGGCACTACTCGCCGCGCGCGATTTGATCGACTTCCTCCCGACAAGCAACCGATCGCCGGTGCCGGAACGCCCCACAGCGGATGCGTGGGACAGGCTGGAGCCAAGCCTCGACACCATAATCCCCGATAGCGCCAACCAGCCCTATGACATGCACGAGGTGATCAAAAAAATGCTCGATGAGGGTGATTTCTATGAAATCCAGCCAAGCCACGCGGGCAATATACTGATCGGCTTTGGGCGTATCGAGGGCCGCACGGTGGGCGTTGTTGCCAATCAGCCGATGGTGCTGGCGGGCTGCCTCGACATCAATTCATCGAAGAAGGCGGGGCGCTTCGTGCGCTTCTGCGATGCGTTTGATATTCCGATTATTACGTTTGTGGACGTGCCCGGCTTCTTGCCCGGCGT
>JAYVZY010000133.1:0-5801 GCA_043782885.1 Sphingomonadales bacterium
AATTTGGGAACACTGGCCAGCAACTCTGGCACTTTTGGTGATGATATTGGGGTAATGAACACCACTGCGGCCTCTGCGTTTGCTGAGGCGCTGCGCGGCAGCTTCACTCAGAGTGGCGGCACGGGCTATAGTTTTTCCGGAAACACTTTCTCCAACCTTGCGGGCGGCGGACAGAATATCGGAAATTTGCTGAGCTTTAACACCACAGGGTTGTCAGCGGGCACCTATGCAAAGCACATTACCTTCAACGGATTGAGCCAATATAGTGGGTTATCCGACTTTGGGTTGGCACCGATAACACTCAATATTACCGCAACGATCAGTGGGATTACGGGGGCGGTGCCAGAGCCGTCTAGTTGGATCATGATGATCGTTGGGTTTGGGCTCGTCGGCGGCGCGTTGCGACGGAAGTCGGCAGCACCTGCGTCGTCCACGTGCAGGTGACGAGAAATATGTTGCACATCAACGATAACAAGCAATATGAATTCGTTAGGAATAACGAAACTGAGGGAGGACCGCGATGAGTGAACCAAGACCAGATTCACGACTTGCGCTGGCCAGTATAGTTCTTGGAGGGTTATGCGTGGTTTTGGCCCTTAGTTTAGCTTTGATGGCGGCGATCAATCGCACTTTGAGAGCACGAATAGCGGAGGGTCAGGCGCAAGTGTCAAAAGCCCAAACGCTGGCCAACCTTGATAACTCGCTCGTTCAACTCTTAGCAAAATCGGCGGTAGATAATAATGATCTGGCGCTTCGTGACCTACTGAGCCGCAATGGGGTGACGTTCAAGCAGGGCGCGCAGACTGCGCCCGCAGACAATGCTCAGAAGAATGAGGCCCCGCATGACAAACCGTAACGAACTAGTTTCGACTTTAATCGCCGGATCACTCTCGATTCTTCTTCTCTCGACGCTTTTCGACCTCTGGCAAATACATACCGACCTCGAAGCGACGGCCGACCGGCAGAGAACAATGGTCGATGGCAACGCAAAGATAGAAACCCAACTCGACACGCTTGCCAAAGGCCTCAACCAGCTGGCTCAATCGGGCAATGTGAATGCGCAACACATTGTCGCCACGCTGAAGCAAAATGGGGTCAACATTAAATCAACCGGCGGTGGCACGTAAGTTTACGGAACTTTTGGGTGTTCTCCACGCTCGTCCCATGATCTGATGCCAACTGTTGTGTGCCTTGGTGTAAGATCAGGTGTGCGCGAGAATACGCTTGCTGTGACCACCGCACCCGCAGGTTACAGCGATCATCTGACGGATGTGTCGCCCTATGTCCTCGCTTGTCTGCGCGGAACACCAAGTCCATATCTCGCAACACAAGCTCCTAAATGCGCCCGCTTTGCTGGCCGCCCATGACGCCTTTCGCTGATACTAGAATGACGCTCACAACCACGCGGGGCGATTGAGAGGAGTATTTTATTCGTTCCGCAGAGCGCCGATCGCTTTACATTCGATAAATCAGCATGCGATGAAGTGATCTTCAGGAGAGGAATTAAGTATGGCTATGGCCCCAACAAACACAACGCAGGCGGGTGGCGGCGCGCAAGCGGGGCACATCGACGCGCCTGAACTGCGGCTGTTCGTGATGGCGCTGTTCTTCATCTTCGGCGGCATCACCAGCTTGAATGATGTTATTATTCCCAAATTGAAGGAGCTGTTCACGCTGAATTACACGCAGGCGATGCTGGTGCAATTCTGTTTCTTCACCGCATATGCGCTGATTGGCATTCCAGGTGCGGCGCTCATCAAGCGGATCGGTTATATGCGCGGCGCCGTTGCGGGGCTGCTGACGATGATGCTCGGTTGCCTGCTGTTTATTCCAGCGTCCCACAATGCCGCTTATCCGCTGTTTCTGCTTGCGCTGTTCGTGCTGGCAAGCGGCGTGGTCGTTGTGCAAGTCGTGACCAACCCGCTTATTTCATTGCTCGGCCCCGCGAAAACCACGCACAGCCGCCTGACCTTTGCGCAGGCGTTCAATTCGCTGGGTACGGTGTTGTTTCCGCTCGCGGGATCTGCGCTGATCCTCGGCAAGCTGGCGACCGTGAAGGCGCAGGATCTAAGCGGCCCAGCGCTTGATGCCTATCGCGAGGTTTCAACGCGCACCGTCGTGCACACCTATATTGGACTGGCTGTCGCGCTGGTGCTGGTCGCGGGCGTCGTGTGGATGAACCGCAATCGGCTGAAAGGGGAAACGCACGAGGCGACTTCGCTGAGCCGCAGCTTTGGCTTGTTGAAGCGTTTGCGCTTTGGCTGGGGCGCGGCCTGCATCTTCCTGTATGTCGGCGCGGAAGTGTCGATTGGTTCGATGATCGTGAATTATATGCAGCAAAAGAGCGTTTTGGGCGTGACGGCTGCACTTGCTGGCTCTTTCATCCCTTATTATTGGGGCGGAGCGTTGATCGGGCGGTTCGTCGGCTCGGCATTGCTTGCAAAACTAAGCCCAGGCAAAGTGCTCGCGTTCAATGCCTGTGGCGCGATCGTGCTCATTTTGATTTCGGCCAACAGTTCAGGCAATATCGCGGCGTGGAGTTTGCTTGCGATCGGGCTGATGAACTCAATCATGTTCCCGACGATCTTCAGCTTGGCGTGTGAGGGGCTGGGCTCACGTGCAGCGGACGGTTCGGGGATCATCAACGTCGCGATCTTCGGCGGCGCGGTGGTGCCGCTGCTAACCGGTGTGATCGCCGATGCAAGTGGGAGCCTCACCCTCGGATTGCTGCCGCCTGCACTATGTTATGCCGTGATCGCAGGTTTTGGCTGGTACGCGCGGCGACCCGCAGAGGCCGTGGCGCAATAATGCGTTGCGCAGAACCTACATGCAATGGCTGTCAGCAACGTGTGGACGCCCTGGTCGTCCGACGCGTTTTTCAGTCAGTGCCATTGAGTTGTGCCTGACGTTGAAGGCGCTGTTCACCCTGCCGCTGTGGCAGGAGTGAGGCACCGCATGTGCCGGGGGTACTTGCCCAAGCTGAGCTAGGTTTGGTTGCGAGCCTGCTCACACTGGCGAAGCTCGACCGGGGGACCGGCGAGCACCCAATGGGGAGTGGTTCTCATCGTCGCAGTCTCGTCGAGACAAAAATGCACGGCTTCAAATTGCTTGGCCAACGCGTTGCAGCGCGCACCTTTCATCGTCAGATAACCGAGCTGAAAATCCGTGTCACAATACGCAATAAATTCTCACAAATCGGAACACCGACGACTACCCGCGTCGCATAGTAATCTCAAATAATACCAGACTCATACCACGCTTGAGTTATGCAACAAAGCCTCGCATACTGGCAATATGTGTTCAGTAAGCAGGAAAATAAAAACTCGAATCGAAAGACCAACTAAATGCGTCCTTTGCAAATCGTCCTCATCACCATGCTCTCATTGACCAATGGCGCTACTGCAAACGCCGTGGTGTCAGCACCAGTTGGGGCCACGCCTTTTGTTGTCCTTGGGCCGGATGGGGTGGCCGTCGCGAGGGTGATTACTGGCGCGCAGGTTTGCCCTCCCATCAGCATCGATGGAGTTGACGAGAAGATGACGCTTCGCGCGCCTGCGGAAACGTTGCCGTTGCGGCCGACACGTTCCGAACCTGCCGACTCAAAACCCTCGGCGTTTCCCGTCATAATGTGCGAAGCTGTGCTGCCCAAAGGCGCAAGCAGTGCGATTGTCGGCGGAATGCCGTTACCGCTACCGAAGCCAGTGGTCTATCGCATCGTTGTCATAGGCGATACGGGTTGCCGTATGAAAAATGCGCCGAAGGCTGAAAATGCCGCATGGCAAGCGTGTAACAATCCAGTAGCCTATCCGTTCGCCAAAGTCGCTGCTGCGGCAGCAGCGTGGAAGCCGGACTTGGTGGTGCATGTTGGTGATTATCACTATCGCGAAAATGAGTGCCCCAACGATCAACCACAGTGTAAGGGCAGCCCTTGGGGCTATGGCTGGGATGCGTGGAACGCCGACTTCTTTGCGCCGGGTGCTCCATTACTTAATGTTGCGCCGCTTGCAGCCGTGCGCGGCAATCATGAAAATTGCAACCGCGCTGGCCAAGGCTGGTGGCGTCTGCTCGATCCCCGACCGATAACCAAAGCCCAAGATTGTATCGACGCGACTAATGATATGACGGGAGACTTTTCGGATCCGTATGCCATTCCGCTCGGCGAAGATGCACAATTGATCATTCTCGATCTTGCAGCTGCGAACAAAGGCCCGCTGACCAGCGCTGACGCTGAGTTTGAGAAATTCAGACATGTCTATCGCCAATATGAAGCCCTTGCCGCGCGGACACCCTATAATATCGCGGCGAACCATCACCCTATTCTGGGATTTGCGGCGGTTGAAGGCAAAAATGCCGACGATCCGATTCGATTAAAACAAGGAAGTGAGTCGATTCAAACAGCCTTCTCAAGCATCGATCCTTGGCTCATCCCCGCCCATGTTCAGCTTCTGCTGTCCGGCCATGTCCATGTATGGGAACAAGTCAGTTTCAAAAGCCAACACCCATCACAATTCGTCACCGGTTTTTCAGGGACGGCCGAAGACACGGTGCCTTTGCCCGAAAAAATGGATGAAAACGCCAGTCCCGCTCCCGGTGCTGAAGTGGCCACCTTTAGCTCTTGGGTCGATGGCTTTGGGTGGATGAGCATGGAGCGCACCGGCCCCGCCAACTGGAATGTGACGGTATGGGATGTGAACGGCAAGGCGGTCAATCACTGCACCATCACCGGCAAAGACTCAAAATGCGATGTAGCGCAGGTAAAATAGCCCTAGCGTCGCCTCAAAAGAGGCGTTGAAGAGCCCGTAATCTTTAGCGGTAACGTCTTAGATCACTCATAAGAACATCACGACGTTGTCACAAATCGCCATCATAGCAGCTCCTACATCAACGCTCGTACATGCAGCGAAACTAAGGGGTTATGATGTCATTTTCACTCAAGCCATTCCTGTTCGCGGGAGTTACGGTCTGCGCCATCAGCTCGTAAACGGCAATCCTGCCTCATATATCGGTGTGGAAGGCTCGCTAAGCTATTTGCTCGCCAAAGGCCTAACCGGGATCATCAACGGGTCATATAACAAGGCGCGTGATGACGTCACCGGACTTTGGCTCGCGAGCGCGCCAAACTATACGGCTTCGCTGGGTGCAATTTCACGTTGGGTGCCTCGCTAGACAACGTGTTCAATGATCGGTCCACCACGGCGATTGCGAACCCAACGGTCGCCTCTGGTACCACAACAGCATTCTATACATTGCAATCACCAAGAACATTTTTGGGTCGTCTCAAAGTCAAGTTCTGACGACCTTGACTGAAGGCGAGCGCAATGAGCGAAACGACAAATGATGCCGATGCGCCCCACACATCACTTTGAGCAGCAATGCTGTTACCAATTTTAGCTGACGGCTGCGAAAACCGGTGGCAATTACAGGACTGCCACCGATAAGACTCACAATATATATCCGCACTAGAAGTCGAAACGCACACCTGCACGGATCGCATAGAGCGAGAATTTGGGATAAATTGTGGCCTTCTGGTTCGCAGCCGTGGTCGCGGCGGAGTAGACATAGTTTGGACACGTTTGCGCACTGCCCGCCTGTGGAGTCTGACACGTCACGCGAACGACCGATTGATCGCTAAAGGCCTTAAATGAACCCCAATTCGAATTGAGCAGATTGAGAAAATTTTCGACGTCAAACAGCGCCGTAAAATGGCTGTTGTGAAAAAACGGAACTTGTTGCGAGAAGTGCAAGTCCACCTTGTTATACCCTGGTCCCGTTTGCGAGTTCTTAGGGACAATTTGCCCCTG
>JAYVZY010000134.1:0-1522 GCA_043782885.1 Sphingomonadales bacterium
ACTTGTGAATGCAGACAATATTACGCCAAGTGACACGAAAAAGGGGTGACGTCATAACGCCACCCCCCAATCATGTCGCAAATCGCGTTAAATGATTAATGGCCTTTGCACGCCGTCTTGTTCTTGTTGCCGGCCTTTGAGCAATCATAATGGATCACTTTGCCGGTCTTGGTTGTGTAGGCTACTTCGTTGGGGTTCGATGCCTTGGCTGCGGCTGTTTTGGAGCCCATCATGCCACCAAACATTGGCTTTTTGGCAGGAGCTGCTGCCGCTGGAGCTGCATTTGCGGCAGCTGGCTTGGCACCCATCATGCCACCAAACATTGATTTTTTAGCTGGAGCGGCGGCGGCGGGCATGGCAGCCGTTTTGCAAGCGGCCTTGTTCTTATTGCCTGCCTTGGTGCAATCATAGGTCATTGCCTTCTTCGCCTTGGCCGCTGTCGCTGCTGGAGCGGTTGCGGCGGCTTGAGCATTTGCGATTGCCGGGAAAGCCATCGCCATCGCGAGCAGGGTCGCGGTTGTCGTACCGAATTTAATCATAATATCTCACTCCTGTTAGCCAGCCCGTTGAAACGCGTTGGGGGCGTGGCGCGCATTAGCCCCTATTGCCCGCCAGATGAATAGCAGATGAGCGATAAACCGAAGTATTTCTGCGACAGACTGTTGAGCGCGGGTGAATCAATTCATTTTACAAAACTTTATATCTGAACGGGAGGTAACGATGACATTCAGGCTCGTCTCAGATGACATGCCCTAACACCAGCGTATCGGGGGGCAACTTCCGAACCTGACTGAAAAGGAGCTTGTTATGAAAAAGACCATCTTGAACGCGCTGATGACTGTTGGCCTGGCCTCCGTTGCGATTACCGGCGCGACACCTGCGCTGGCCGACGGCTGGGGACATGAGGGTTACGAGCATCATGATCGTTGGGAACATCGCGGCGATTATGGCCGCGAAGGCGACTACCACGGTGGCTATCGTGAGGGCGGCTACCGCCCATACTATCGTGAAGGGTACGGCCGTGAGGGCTATGGCGATCATCGCTATTATGGCCGGCCGATCCGCTACGGTTATCGCTGCGAACGTGGCGGCACGACGGGTGCCATCGTCGGCGCTATCGCGGGCGGCTTGCTCGGACGTGAGATCGGCCGTGGCGGCTATGATAATCGCCCGAGCGGCACAGGATTGATCATCGGCGCAGGCGCAGGCGCGCTCGCCGGCCGCGCAATCGAGCGCTCGGGCCATCGCGGCTGCTAAAAACGCGATAGGCCTCCAGACGGCGTGTAAGGCCGCTGGAGGCCCGATCTGAAACGAGAGCTACCCCGATAGCGTGCACCCCCAAATAGGAGCCGTACACGCTTTCTGCGGTCATTTAGAGCCATATGGGTTAGCGACCCTCGATCACTTCGAGTCAAACAGCCCGGCCAATTGCTCCACCATTGTGCCGCCGAGCTGTTCAGCATCCATGATCGTCACCGCCTTGGCGTAATAGCGGGTGACATCATGGCCAATGCCGATGGCG
>JAYVZY010000135.1:0-1679 GCA_043782885.1 Sphingomonadales bacterium
GATCACCGCTCGGCCCATCGCAGCAACGCGCAAAGGCTCGCTCCCGAGCGCACGATTGCCAATGATGTCGTGCGCGCCGGGTTGGCGCACGTCGAGCAAAGGCAGGCAGTTCACGTTGATGCCAACTTCTGCCAGCATGAGCGCCAGAGCCTGCGCGTTCACCCGCGCCGCCTCAATCGCGGACATTGGCGCTTTCTCATACAGCGCATCGAACGCCGCCCAAGCAGGAAATGCGGGCCACTCCGGCGGCTGCATCCGCGCTACCCGCCCGCCTTCTTGGTCGATCAGGATAGGCACATCAGCGCGCCCACTAATGTCACGCAGTCTATCGGTCAGTGCCTTCACCTGCGCACGGTCTACGATATTGCGCTTAAACAGGATAAATCCAGCAGGCGAACGCGCCGTGAACAGCGCGTGCTCGTCGGCGGAGAGCATCGGGCCCGCGAGGCCAAAAAATATCGGTTGAACCACCAACAGAGCTTAGATCAGGTTTGCCCTGTGTGACAAGGCGCGCACAGTACGCGAAATGCCTTGTAGGGCGTTTAAGTTTATTATATCCCTGTGTCAGGTCGCGCCGTTTTATCTTTTATTCAGGGGATGCTCATGCGCAAATTAATCTCATATGCGGCTTTGGTGGCCGTTTCGATCACATCTACCGCCTCCTATGCCGACGATTCATCTGGCCGGAAAGCTCAAACCAAAGGCCAGCAAGAAATTCCACACTGCACCAAGAAGCTTGGCACCGTGGCGATTGTCGAGCCCGATAACAATTGGTGGCAAGCGCTAGGACTTGGCAGCCCTGAAGCGATCATTAAGCTCTTTGTTCTGAGATCTGGCTGCTTCGGGCTTGTCGATCGCAACAAGGGGCTTGCGAGCCGCAATATAGAGCGAGCGATGGCCGACAATGGCGAGCTGCAGCACCACTCAAACATTGGCAAATATCAGGTCAAGGCTGCTGATTATTTTATCGTGCCCGACATTGTCTCCAAGAATTCCCATTCCGGCGGTAGCAGTATTGGTGGCGCGTTGGGTGGCATGTTCGGTGGGCCTTTGTTGGGGGCTATCGCTGGCGGGATCAGCATCAAGAAGAAAGAGGCGAATGTTCTCCTGACACTCACGAACGCGCGGACAACCGAGCAAGAGCGGATCGAGGAAGGCTATTATCGGAAGTCTGACATCGGCTTCGGCGGCGGCGGTGGATTATTTGGCGGCGGTGGTTTTGGCGCGCTTGGCGGTGGCGGTTATCAGGATACCGACATCGGTCAGGTGTTGGTGCTCGCTTACCTGAATGCTTACACGAAACTTGTCAGCGATTTGGGTGGTTTGCCCGACAATGCGAGTGCAGCGGCTCCCGAAGCCAACAAATAGCGCTGACGAGCGGTTAGCGCACCCGCCCGTTCACCTTCTTTTGGGGTTGGCGGGTGCAACGCTTTATGTCAGTTTGATGGGATGCTGGCGGACCAATTATCTCCTCTGACGCGCAAATTCGTTGACGCGTTTTATATTGAAGCGATGGTGCTTGCAGATGAGGCGCGTACCTACTTTGACGAAACGAGCCATCCTGAGCGTGACCGACTTTTGCCGCAACCGCGCGTTTTATTCTCTTGCGAGGCGCTTAACGTCACCACGCGGCTGTTGTATTGTGTTACCTGGTTGCTGACTGCGCGAGCGGGGAATCC
>JAYVZY010000136.1:0-1703 GCA_043782885.1 Sphingomonadales bacterium
AACCATTTGATGTAAAGTGATAAGCCATGTTCGCAATTGTGCGCACGGGCGGCAAGCAATACCGCGTTGCCGCTGGAGATAAAATCGTGATCGAGAAGATCGTGGGTGAAGCGGGCGAAACCGTGTCGCTCAGCGATGTTTTGTTCGCGGGTGAAGCCGGTGAAGCGAAGCCCACGGCGGGTTTGACCGTTTCGGCTGAGATCATCGCGCAGGCGAAGGCGGACAAGGTCATCATCTTCAAAAAGCGTCGTCGGCAGAATTCGCGCCGCAAGAATGGCCATCGCCAGCAGCACACGATTCTGAAGATCACCGCGATCGGTGACGCAGCTAAGCCCGCAAAAAAGGCCGCTGCGAAAAAAGCTGATGCCGCGCCTGCTGCCGAAGCAGCGGCTGCGTAACAAGAGGGATTTGAGACATGGCACATAAAAAAGCAGGCGGTTCTACGCGCAACGGTCGTGATTCGGCAGGGCGTCGTCTTGGCGTCAAGAAGTTTGGTGGCGAAGAAGTGATCGCTGGCAACATCATCATCCGCCAACGCGGCACCCGCGTATATGCTGGCCGCAATGTGGGCATGGGCAAGGATCATACCTTGTTTGCGCTGGGCGAGGGCCGTGTGGCGTTCCACTCCGGCAAGCTAGGCCGCAAATACGTGTCCGTTGACGCAATGGCGATGGCAGCCGAATAATCGGTGATCTTAAGAGGGTCACCAGCAGGTGGCCCCGATAATCCGACGCATATCGGATGATGAGGGAGACAGGGCCACCTGATCTCCCTTTTCTGTGTCTCCCTCACACCTCGACCGATGGTTAGCACGCGCTAACGATCTTTGATTGGTTCGGTGTCCTTATGCTGTCATAACACGGCGGCAAGGGGGCTCTGGACGAGGAGAACCCGATGTTTGCTAGGACTTCACGACTGTTTTTAAGGCCCGGATGGGTGGACGATGCGCCCGCGTTGGCGACGCTTCTTAATAATGCCAACGTGAGTTGCGCGTTGGCGCGCGTGCCGCACCCCTATACGTTGAACGATGCCGAGGCGTTCCTCGGGGAACCGCGCGCGCCGGATGATGTCACCTGCCTTATTTTCAAGCGAACGCCATCTGCCGAGCTGATCGGTGGCATCGGCTTAGTGCAAAACGATGCTGGGTTTGAGCTGGGGTATTGGCTGACGCAGCGGCATTGGGGGGAGGGGTACGCAACCGAGGCGGGGGCGGCTGTTCTTCAGACAGCGTACCGGGCGCTGAGGATTGAGCGCGTCATCGCGCGGCATAGCCTCGATAATCCGGCTTCAGGCAAAGTGTTACGCAAGCTGGGGTTCAAGCCAACAGGCCATATTCGGATGATGCACAGCCTCGCGCGCGGGTGCGAAATGCCGTGTGCGGAGTATGCGATCGACCTCTCAGCCACAGGTGAACGCGATATGCCGCACCCGATCGCCGCGTGATTTACGCCACAGCTTCCGCAGGTTTGGGCATGATCGCCGCTCCGTAATCGCTATCGAAGCGGGTGATCAGCGCACGATCATCTTGATTCCAGGGGTGAAAGCCGGGCATAAAATAGCTTATCCAACCGGGCATAATCCGGCGAAATAGGCCGGGGTTGCCAAACGCATACCACGCCAGCCGAGCCCACGCCTTTGGGCCGGTGATGCCGTCTTGACGCAGCAGGTTGAGGATGCCGCGCGTGCGCCCCTTGGTGAAATTC
>JAYVZY010000137.1:0-1589 GCA_043782885.1 Sphingomonadales bacterium
TCCGCCTGCGCCATTAATTGCGCCATCATTGCTGTGTCACTCATAATTCTGTCTCCGCTACGTTTTCAGTGAGGTCGGGTGATCCGGGTTGCAGGCCAAGCATCGCTCGCTTCTCCTCATTGGTGAGAAATGCGGCGTTCGACACCTGTGCCCAGAGCTTTTCGCGATCATCGGCCAGCGCAGAAATGCCATCCAGGTCGATGGTGAATTCCACACCCGGAAAATCGACCTGCATCCCTTCCGCTATGGCGTCCAAAATCTTGTTAGCGAGCGGGAGAATCGTCATCCGCCAGAGCGCCCGGTTGGCCTCGCGATAATTGCTATAGGTCGCATCACCTGGCAGGCCGAGCAGCACCGGCGGTACGCCAAAGGCCAGCGCAATCTCCCGCGCGCTCGCCGCTTTCAGGTTGATAAAATCCATATCGGTTGGCGAGAGGCTGAGTGTCTGCCACTTCAACCCACCCTCCAACAGCAAAGGCCGCCCGGCGTTGGCGGGGCCAGAGAAATGTGCATCCACCTCTGCCCGCAATCGATCAAATTGCTCGGCTGAGAGTACCGCACCAGCTTCGCCCGGCTCATATACCAGCGCCCCGGATGGCCGTGCCATATTATCGAGCAGCACTTTGTTCCATTTGGTTGCCGAATTGTGCGACGCAATCGCCGCGGAGGCCGCCCCGAGCGATCCAAGGCCATAATGATCATCGAGCGGGTGCATGCCCTTGATGTGCACCAGACCGGGCCGCCCGCCGTCAGCGCGCGCGGGAACGCGCCGCTGCACGTCCATCACCCGGTAATTATATGCCAGCGGCCAACCGCGCACATCCGTCTCGATTGTGACACGATCAGGCCGGAGGGCGAACAGCTCGCCGATCCCGCCCCCTTCTGATCTGGGCACGCCGTTACTGATGAGCTGAATATAGGCGTTGCCGTGCAGCAACAGGTGCACCGCCGCCGCCTCGATCAACACCTGCCCCGCGCTGGTGGCATTGAGCAGCGCAAGTGCACCGTCAAATTCCGGCGCGACCGACACATTAACGGAACCCACCGCCTCCGCCACCAGCCGCACCGCGCGCTGCGCAACCGCGTTCTGCAAATAGGCCTCGCGCACTTGCTGAAGGTAGTTCAGCGGCCACTCACCCGTAACATATCCGGTGCCAAATGATCGGGCGAGTGCGGGGCGGGTCGCCGCTTGATGCGGGAGCGCGGGCGTCGCGAGCGCCTTTGTGCCGCGCGGCGCGAATAATGTTCGCGCGAAATCCGGACGCAGCACAGGGCCACGCCCGGCAGAGGCTTTGCCGAAGATGTTCATAATGTATCCTTGTTAACCGTTATGGATTTCTAAAGGCCGCGCGCCCGCACCACCCTTGGCATGCCCAGCATCAGCTCCGTGAGGGCATAGACCAGCGCATCCGCCCGATCTGGAGAGCGGGTCGGCCCTTCGTATCCGCCGCCGGCCATCAGCCCGCAGAGCTCATCCTCCAGCACTGGAAATATGGCGATGTGCGATACCCGCCCGGCCTCATACAAAGCCGCCACTGGCTCAGCCCGCGCCACTTTACCCCGCGACGCATGCACCAACTTCACGGGAA
>JAYVZY010000138.1:0-2264 GCA_043782885.1 Sphingomonadales bacterium
AGCTACGACCGCTTCATCCGCACCACCGAGCCCGCGCACCACGCGGCGTGTCAGGAACTTTGGAAGCGTTTGGATGCGGCGGGGGACATTGAGCTGGGCCGTTATGAAGGCTGGTATAGCGTCCGCGATGAGGCGTTTTATGAGGAGAAAGAACTTACCACCAACGCCGATGGCGTAAAACTCTCCCCGCAAGGCACGCCGGTGGAATGGACGGTTGAGGAGAATTTCCGCTTCAAGCTCTCGGCCTATACCGACAAATTGCTGGCCTATTATGAAGCCCACCCCGATTTCGTGCAGCCCGAAAGCCGCTTCAACGAGGTGAAGCGCTTTGTTGAGGGCGGGCTGAACGATCTGAGCATCTCGCGTACCAGCTTTGATTGGGGTGTGAAAGTGCCGGGGCATCCGGAGCATGTGATGTATGTGTGGCTCGATGCATTGACCAATTATCTGACTGGGCTGGGTTATCCGGGCGAGATGGGGGAGATGTGGCCCGCAAGCCTGCACCTGATCGGAAAGGATGTCGTCCGCTTTCACGCCGTCTATTGGCCCGCTTTCCTGATGAGTGCTGGGCTGCCACTGCCGAAACAGGTGTTCGGCCACGGCTTCCTGCTCGCGCGCGGCGGCGAGAAGATGAGCAAATCGCTCGGCAATGTGGTTGACCCCATGGAGCTGGCCGAGCGCTTCGGCGTCGATGCGCTGCGCTACTTCCTGATGCGCGAGGTGAGCTTTGGGCAGGATGGCACGTTCTCGGCGGAGGCGATCGTGACGCGGTGTAACGCTGAATTGGCGAACAGCTTCGGGAACTTGGCGCAGCGGGTTTTGTCGATGATCGCGAAGAATTTGGATGGGGAGTTGCCTGACGTCAACCGCAGGTTCAACGACGATGACCAGCAATTATTGCGTAAAACAAAAGCTCATTGCCAATCTTGGTTTTATGAAAAATTTGAGCAGCTAGAATTATCGCAAGCTATTGAAACTTGGTTAGCTGCCGTTTCTTCATGCAACCAATATGTGGATATTCAGGCACCATGGGCAATGAAGAAATCCGACCCAGTTCGCATGGCGATCGTCTTAGGAACTCTGTTTATTGCTATACGAGACCTTGCAATTTCAATTCAGCCAGTAATTCCTAACTCTGCTGCGATGTTACTTGATCAGATTAGAGTTCCTGACGATGAAAGGCATTTTGAGGCGTTGTATGATGCAACATGGTATGATCGCCTCCGCGCATCAGGCCACCGCATCGCGCCGCCGACGCCGATCTTCCCTCGCCTCGAAATGCCGGTTGATGAAAGCTGACGCTGATTTTTCCCCTCTCCCCTTGCGGGAGAGGGTTGCGCAGCCTTAGTGAGCTTCTTCAGCGAACTTAGGCGAAGCTGGGTGAGGGGTATGCGCGGCTGGGGCTGTGAACTAACTCCAACGCCAACACCCCTCTCCTGCTGCGACTAGGCGACAAGTCGCTAAGTCTCGCTCCCTCTCCCGCACGGGGTGAGGGGGATTAAGGATATGATATGTTCACCGATTCGCACTGCCACCTGAATTACAAAGGCCTGATCGAAACGCAGGCCGAGGTGCTGGCGCGCGCGCGGGGCGCTGGCGTTTCTACCTTCCTCAACATCTCCACGCGTGAGAGCGAATGGGATGACATCATCGCCACCGCCGCGCGCGAGCCGGACGTGTGGGCGACCATCGGCATTCATCCGCACGAGGCCGATGTGCATCCCGATATGGACACCGCGCGACTGGTGGCGGCAGCCACCCATCCAAAGGTCATCGGCATTGGCGAAACGGGGCTGGATTATTATTACGATCATTCCGACCGCGATCAGCAGCGCCGTTCGTTCCGCGCGCACATTGCTGCGAGCCGCGAAACCGGCCTGCCGCTGATCGTCCACACCCGTGATGCCGAGGATGACACGGCGGACATATTGACCGAGGAGATGGCAGCGGGCGCGTTCCCCGGTGTCATCCATTGCTTCACTGCGAGCCAGGATTTTGCGGATAAGGCGCTGGCGCTCGGGCTATATATCTCGATCTCGGGGATTGTGACCTTCAAAAACGCCAAAGACGTGCAAGAAACTGCCGCGCGCCTGCCCGCTGATCGGCTGCTGATCGAGACCGACGCCCCCTTCCTCGCCCCCGTGCCGCATCGCGGGAAGGTCGGCGAGCCGGCGTTTGTTGCAGATACCGCCCGTTTTTTGGCAAATTTGCGCGGGGTTTCAGTGGAGGAGCTGGCTTCAGAAACATCCGCGAATTTTCGGACA
>JAYVZY010000139.1:0-1925 GCA_043782885.1 Sphingomonadales bacterium
ATGCGGCGGCTGATTGATATGCTCGTCACTTGGGGCGTGATTGGCAAGGCAGAGGGTCTGCGCCCCTTGCTGAGCATAGCGCATCAGGCGTTGAATGACCACGAGCAACGCGGAAGCATCGTCTCGCTGGTCAACGCCGTGCGCGCCCTGGGCCAAGGGTTACGCGATCGGATGTCGCTCGATTTCTGGCGCACTGCCAATCTGCAGATGCCGTCAGGTGACCTGATGTCGATCGAAGCCATGTCTCATACCGCCAAGCAGTTGATTGACCGGATGAACAGCCTTTCTGGTCTGGCAGCGGAGAATATGGGCCGCAACGCGGGCTGGCAGTTCTTCGATCTCGGGCGACGGGTGGAGCGCGCCGTGAATATCTGCCGGATCACACGTCAGCTCATCGCTGAGGAACCCAGTGCGGATGACCTCGGTGTGTTGCTTGATCTCTGCGACAGCCAGATCAGTTATCGCACCCGCTATCTGGTAGGTGCGATGACGGCTCCGGTGCTCGACCTGATCATCCTTGATCCGCAGAATCCGCGTGCGCTCTCCTTTCAGATCGCTCAAATTGAGCGCCATCTGGCACGCCTCCCGACACAGCGCAGTGACGGCTTGCCTGAAGCGCCGCTCCGTGCCGCACAATCAATACGCGCGCGGGTGAATGAGTTGGAGCCAGACGATCTTAACGCTGATCAATTGCGTGACATAGAAACGCGTCTGCTCGCGCTCTCCGACCTGATTTCACAGCGTTACTTCTTGCAATATGAAAAAACCGACGAGCTCGCGCACAAGACATTGATCGGATGAAATACCGTGTCACCCACAGCACCCATATCAAGTATCACAGCATCGTCAGGCTTGCGCAGTTTAACTTGCGACTAAAGCCTGTTGATTGGAGCGGCCAAACATTGACGGACTATGCGCTCAGCGTCACGCCGAAGCCCGCGTCAATCACCTCGCTTGACGCGCCTTATGTTGGCAACGTTTCTCGGCTGACGATCGCAGAGCCGTTGGTTGAGTTGCTCATCACCAGCCGTTTTGAGGCGGTGCTCGTACCCGCGCCGCAGTTGCCTGCCGCGCCAACGATCGCCGAAGTGCGCGCCCTGGCGCTCAATGTGCATGACATGTCGAAGGTGGCGCCCGCGCCCTACCTGTTTGCCTCGCCGCTCGCGCCAATGGATCCGGAGATCGCGCATTGGGCGCACGCCCTGCTGCCATCCGACCGCGACATCGTGCAGGCCGCACTGGAAATGGCGCAAACGATCAAGGCACAATTCGCTTATGATCCGACCGCGACCGAGAATGATACCTTGGCGGTAGAGGCCTTCCGCGCGCGTCACGGTGTGTGCCAGGATTTTGCGCACATCATGATTATCGCGTTGCGCTCGCAAGGCCTGCCCGCCGCTTATGTCAGCGGTTATCTGCGCACGCTGCCACCCGTGGGTAAACCGCGTTTGGTAGGGGCCGATGCGACCCATGCCTGGATCAGCCTGTGGTGTGGGCCGGATTTGGGCTGGATCGGGTTCGATCCCACCAACGCCTGCCTCGCGGGCACCGATCATATCTTCACCGCAATGGGCCGCGATTATGGCGATGTAACGCCGGTCGCGGGCGTGTTCATCGGCGGCGTGGGGCAAAGCCTCAAAGTCGCCGTTGATGTCGAATTACTGACGTCATGACCCTCGTCACGATGATTGGAGAGCCTTGGCCGGGCTATGGCCTGATCGATTGTGGGCACGGCCGCAAGCTGGAGCGCTATGGCCCGCATACCTTCATCCGCCCCGAGCCGCAGGCGATGTGGCCGCCTGCGCTAGAAGATTGGGATGCCGATGGCGAGTTCATTCCGGGCGCGGATGAAGATGGCGGCGGACGCTGGGTGTTCCATCGCCCCACACCGCCCAAAGGCTGGCCGCTCGCATGGGATGACGTTC
>JAYVZY010000140.1:0-1750 GCA_043782885.1 Sphingomonadales bacterium
CTCTGCGGCGGCAAAGGCCATCTCTTCAATGGGTTGATAGACCGTCGTCAAATTGGGCCAAACCGATTGCGCTATCCAACTGTCATCGAACCCAGCAACTGCGACATCGCGCGGCACACTCAGCCCGATTTGCGCCGCCGCCGACATCACCCCGGCAGCGGAGTCATCATTCATCGCGAAGATTGCTGTCGGGCGCTCGGGCTGGGATAAAAGCTCTCGCCCCGCTGCAATCCCCACTTCAAAATCAAACCCTCCAAAGCTCTCCGGAACCGGCTCTGTGTTACCAAGTGCGGCCAGCGCTTCAAGAAATCCAGCCCGACGGGTGCCTGCGGCGCCATGATCCGCTGGCCCGGTAACGATGCCGAAACGCCGATGCCCCAGACCCCATAAATGCCGGGCGATTTCGACCGCTGCGCCATGATCGTTAATGGACAGGGCCTTTGATCGGCCCGCAAAGCTTACGGGTGCAATACGCGCGTAAGGAATGTCTCGTGCTTCTAAGGCGTCAAGCACCGCCTCGCATTCGGTGATCGGCGGCGTGATGATAAAACCGTCCACTCGTGCGTTTGCAAGGATCGCCTCAATTTGCGCCGCGACATCTGGTCGCGCAGTTTCGAGGTTCTCAATCAGGAGATGATAGCCATGCTCGCGGCACGCCCGATAAGCGCCCGATTGAATTTTCATCGTATAGTTTGGGCTTGGGTTATCAAACAAAATGCCAAGCGTGAACGCCCGTGCACCCGCGAGTGATCGCGCCGCCGTATGCGGCACATAGCCCAGCGCATCGATGGCAGCCCTCACTTTGATGCGCGATTTCTCCGCAACATTCGTCTCGCCATTCACGACGCGCGAGACGGTTGTCCACGACACGCCCGCGAGTTTCGCAACATCGATGATTGTAGCGCGCTTGCCCGACATTCAACTTCCCCAAGACCGCTTCTATTGCGGATATACCACGCATAGCAGATGCCAGACAGGATTCGTCAAGCAAAATGACAACGCTTACATTTTTTAATTGACAACGTTTCCATTTATCGTCAGGTCGTAAGCAAGCCATACGAATGAATGGTCATTGAGGGTCGCACCACGAACGAATGAACGTATCGTGGGGCACAAAAGGAGAGGAATATTTCATGAAAAACAACGTATTTACGTGTGCGTCTGTGCTCGCGATCGCACTAACCAGTGTGTCCATAACGCCTACGATGGCGCAGAAAGCAGCCCCCGATTCGTCTACGAGCGGCGACATTATCGTGACGGCGACACGCGAGAAGACGCTACTCTCAAAAACACCAATCGCGCTCACAGCGATCTCGGGCGCAAGCCTTCGTGACAAGGGCATCGTCACCCCGACTGCGTTAGGCGAGCAGGTTCCAGGACTATCGATCGATCGCACGAACGGCTTGCAGATCACCATTCGCGGCGTAACGAGCACCGATGGCACCGAAAAGGGTAACCCGTCTGCTGCTTTCCTGCTCGATGGCGTGTACATCGCGCGTCCGCAAGAGGCTGACGTCAGCTTCCAAGATGTTGATCACGTCGAAGTTCTCAAAGGCCCCCAAGGCACGCTCTATGGCCGCAACACGACGGCAGGCGTGATCAACGTGCTCACCAACAAGCCGCAGTTCGGAAAAGTGTCTGCCGGTGGCAACATCGGCTACGGCAATTACAACGCGTTCAACGTTGATGGCTTCGTCAACTTGCCAGCGAGTGACTGGGCGGCCTTCCGCTTCTCGGCAAGCTATGACAC
>JAYVZY010000141.1:0-2245 GCA_043782885.1 Sphingomonadales bacterium
CCGCGTGCCAGGCGCGCTGCGCTTCATCAACCATCTGCACAATCTGCCCATCTTCGGCAATCAGGTAGTGCGCTGACACTTTGGCAGACGCATCGGTGAGCCGCGCAATCGCCGAGGCGGCGTCCTGCATGCCAGTGTAGTGGAGCACGATCATCGTGATCGGCAACGTGCGATCATCAAAATTGGGTGATGGCGTTTGGATCATACCATCGTGTAACGTGCCTATACTGGAATCTGCAAGCGTTTCAGCCGACGTGCGAGCGCCCCCTCGGTAAAGGGCTTGTTGAGATAGGCGTTCGCGCCGTGGCGGAGCGCCGCGCGCACAAGAATCGGGTTGGCGTCACTGGAGCACAACACAATCGGCGTGCCAAGCTCAGGAGCACCCTGGCGCGCGCGCTGAATGAATTCCAATCCGCCCATCACAGGCATGTTCTGGTCAACTAAAATGAAATCGTATTCATTGGCCTCATGTAAATTTAGCCCAGTTTGCCCTTCATCGGCCTCGGCAACGCTGTGGCCAAGACCCTCAAGCATCACCCGGCAGATCCGGCGGGCAAGCCGGGAGTCGTCGATTAATAAGCACTTTGCCATCTAACCGAGTCCACGATGCGGAATGTGCAATCGTGCGGTGAAGCCCTGTTGCGCGCGGTCAAACAGGTCTAGCCGGCCATCGAGACGTTCAAGCGCTATGCGCACGCAGTCCAGCCCAACGCCGCGCCCTGCGAGTGCCGACACGTTCTGCGCTGCAGTAACGCCCGAGCACTGGATCAGTTCCAGCATATCAGTGTGCGCAAACGCCTGAACATCAGCATTCGCCACAAGTGCTGCATAGTCGACACCCCCACCGTCGTCGGCAACCTCGATCGTGAGTGCGTCCTTCGCATGCACCGCGCTCATCGTCACACATCCTCGTGTCGGCTTGCCACGATCACTTCGCACTTCCGGTGGTTCGATTCCATGAGCGACGGCGTTACGGAGCAAATGACAGAGCGCATTCCGCAAGATCGGCAGCGCCGCCCGATCAACCGGAACGTCGTCGCCGATAACGTGAACGTCGATCGGTTGATCACGGTCTGCAACCAGCGACGCGGTGTACGTCTCGAGGCCCGCGAACAAGTGCGCGGCAGGCACGTAACGCAACGCGTTCACCGCTTCAACATGGCGCGCCATATCATTGCGCAGCAGCGCGAGCGCGGAGGGGAGCGGCGTATCACCAAGCTTCACCACATACGCGTGCAAGCTCTCGGTATCGGCAACGAGATGATCGACCGTGGACAGCGGCAGTCTGATTGTCGAAATTTGCTGCGGATCATATGGATGTTCAGTGACGAGATGAATTCTCCTGTGGCCGGAAAGCTCATCTGCCATAGCCTCCTCACCCAGTGCGGGCAGTCCAATGCCCATTTCAATCGCCTCAGCGATCGCATTTATGCGCTCCAGTGCCACCAGGATAAGGTCGATTTGCGGCGCATCTGCCGGTAAATCCCAACGGCGCAGGTCATCAAGCGCGGTTTCGGCCGCCGCCGCGAGTTGTTCGATGCGGGCCATGCGGACAAATCCAGCGCCGCCTTTTGCGGAATGCAAAAAACGAAAGATCGCGTTGCGTAACGCGCTATCGTGGGGTTGTGCGCGCCAGCATGCCAAATCCGGCCTCAGTGCGTCATAATTCTCACGCAACTCACTGGCAAATTCATTCAAAAGATTATCCATAGTCAGCTCCTTCATGGGCTGACTATTGTCGGCAGATCGTTAATGCCGCACTTTAGCCATGCTGCAAATTAGCTCCAAAAAGGAGGAAATCAGCGCCAGGTTCCGAGACGATTATTGTGCCACCGCACGCCTTTACGATGCTATGTGCCAGCCAGGCGGGGGCAGCGCGCGGCGTAACGCCTTCCTCGGCAACGTCCCCCATCAGCGCATTACGCAACTCGGCGTCGAGCACCAAGCGCGGCCCCTCTGCACGAATGACCAACTCGGTGCGCCCGTCTTCGACCTCCGCCCCAACATCGAGCCGCCCGCCCCGCACCAGGGCATCACCTGCGATCAAAGCGAGGTTGAGCAGTACCTTCATCGCTGGTTTCGACAGTGTTGCCACGGTCACCATCCAGCCCAACTCAATCCGTCCGTTTGCGACGAACATTCCCTCAATCGCCAGCTTGGCCTCGCGCGCATCAACTTCCTCGCCAAAGCCGCCCGCCGCCCCAAAGGCGAGCCGAAAGAACTTCAGCTTGTTCGCCGAGGCGGC
>JAYVZY010000142.1:0-3134 GCA_043782885.1 Sphingomonadales bacterium
CGCGGCCACAAGATTGACTGACAAGCCAGACAGCTTCCAAACGCCGTCTTCCGCCTCATAAGTCAAATCAAAATTAACTTGCATCGGCTTTGAGGGGAAGTTTCCAACGAGCCGCAGCCGCCCATTCGCGAGTGACGGCTGGTAGGCCAGTTGCGGGTTTATCAGCGCGACTGGGGCCAAATCAATGCGATTTGCGCGAAAGGACTGAAACGTCGTCGCCAATTTCTGGGGCGGGTTACTGGCGCTGAACGCGCGCGATCCCAATGCATTCAAAACGGTGTAATTATTTGTAACATTGGCCTGCCCGAGCGCCAAAACCGAAGAACGAATCAATATAATCATCGTTTCTTGCGTGGGCAGTTGCACGCGTGCTGAGGCTGGAGCGTTTGCCGGCAGAGGCGCCTTCACCTGCGCTTGTTGGGCATGAACTGCTGTGGCGCTTGCACACGTAATGGCCGCAATTTGGACAAAAGTAACGACATAGTGACGGGCTGTTTTATTGCTCATGTGCCAAAAATGTTGCATATACAGGACCTCCGACTGTCTCTGAGCTATTGCCATAGCGGTCGATAGTCAAAATGCAAAATCGGCAAAAGCGCCCCCAACTTACCAGCGTTCGCAACGGAGGCAAAATAATCGAATTCTTTGGAGCATCACCGCTGGCAAAAGAATTCACCAAAGTGGGCCATTGCAGACGCGCCAACGTCGACGCAGTAATAGTCCGCTCAACCACCACAAGCAGCCGCTGGCGGAAGACGCCGCTGGTTATCGGGGCTCAAAGTTTGAAGGCTTGCCGACATCTTCTGCCTCCCGTTCCGGCCCAACTCGTTTTCAATCACCCTTTCCCTGACCGCCCGCGGTCGCGCGTCAAAGCCCGGCCCGCGCCAGTTCCCCCGGCCTTCGCCGGGGTTTACCCGCGTGGGACAAAACGCCCGGCCTGTTTCGTGCGGTTTATCGGAGGGTGGCAACGAGCCAAACTGAAACGAAAGGACATCATCATGACAAGCAAAGCGACACCATCACCACTCGAACCCAAAACTCCGGGCTTCCAAGCGTGGCATATCACGAAAAAGGGCGACAACTCATTCTGGACAAAGGTTGGGGCCGCATGGTCGCACCGTGACGGCAAAGGTCTCTCTCTTCAACTTTCCATCATCCCGATGAACGGTCAGATCGTTCTTCGCGAACTACTCCCCAAACAATGATTCGCATGAGTGGCGCGCGGTCAATCGCGCGCCGTTTCGACGATCATTCTTGGTCGCCAATGAAAATAAATTTTTAGGAACGTTCCGAATTTTGTTGCCCCAAATGTTGCCCCAAGCGTTAACCATCCTCGAAATACTATGAGCGATTTGATGTAACTATTTAAAATAATGGTGGACACACTTGGGTTCGAACCAAGGACCCGCTGATTAAGAGTCAGCTGCTCTACCAACTGAGCTATGCGTCCAAATGCCGGAGGGCATGTCGTGTGGCGGTCGCCGTTGCTGGCGAATCTCCGCGCGGAAGGGTGCCGTTAGCATCGTGCGTGCGGCTTGGCAATTCCCTAATTCAGGCTACCACCAACCCGCGTACCGCGATCAAGTGACATCAACACGCCGAGGATGATCATCACCGTCATCATCGCGGTGCCGCCAAATGAGATGAGCGGCAACGGAATGCCGACGACGGGGGCGAGGCCCATGACCATCATCAGATTGATCGACATATAGAGAAACAGCGTGGTGGAGAGCCCCGCCGCCGTCAGCCGCGCAAAGCGGCTTCGAGCGCGTTCGGCGATGCCGAAACCCCAGCGGATGATATACAGGAAGCTAAGGATGATGAAGCTGCCGCCAAGCAGCCCCCATTCCTCAGCCATTGTTGCGAAAACAAAGTCAGTGTGGCCCTCGGGGAGGTATTCCAGATGGCTTTGCGATCCGTGCATAAAGCCCTTGCCGAAAATGCCGCCTGAGCCGATGGCGATCTTCGATTGGGTGATGTGGTAGCCGGCGCCGAGTGGATCGCTCTCGGGATTGAGGAAGATGGTGACCCGCTCGCGCTGATAATCGTGCATGAAATGATATGCGACCGGCATGGCGGCGGCGAGCGCGAGCGCGCCGACGATGAACAGCCGCAGCGGGAGACCGGCCAGAAACATGGTGACGAGTCCGCCAGCCACGACCATGAGCGCGGTGCCGAGATCGGGCTGTAGCATGATGAGCGCTGCGGGAACCCCAATCATGGCTGCTGCCGGCCAGATCGCGCCCCAGCGACGCGTTTCGCCAGCGGGGAGGAGATCATAAAAGCGCGCCACACCGAGCACGATGAAGAGCTTAAGAATTTCAGAAGGTTGCAGACGGATGATGCCGAGCTCCAGCCAGCGACGGCTGCCTTTGCTCACCGCACCGAGCGCCTCCACGCCGAGAAGCATGAAAACGACGATGGCAAAGCCGGGCAGGGCGATTTTCTTCCATGTGCGTTCCGGCACATAGGCGAGGAACACAGCGCCAGTAAAGAACACGATAAAGTGCAACCCTTGCGACAGCGCCCACGGTTTCAGACTCCCACCCGCCGCCGAATAAAGGACGAGCAAGCCAAAGATAAGGAGCGCGATGACCAACGTCAGGATACGCCAAGGCAGCTCTGCAAGCGGCCGGGGAACATAGTCAAACAGCCTCATGGGGTTGGCACAGTCGTGGGAATGGGTGAAGCCTCGGGCGTCGGTGGTAATGCAGGCCCAGCGGCGTTCACGGGTTCAGGTGGCAGCGGAGTTTCTGTCTGCGGCATGACATCGGGCGTTTGGGGCTGTTGCTTATTTTTCCCGTTGGCCTTGGTGCTGGACTCTGGCTGAGCGGCTTGTGCGTCCGCCTCGTTTGTCGCGTCAGCGCTGTTCGCGGCATTATCGGCGACATTTGAAGCGTCGGTCGACGACGACTTAAGCTGATGGGCCGCGTCCCAACGTGCGCGTTCGGCCTTCATCCGCTCTTCGATGTTGCCGCCCCAACCGGTTTCAAGTTCGGTGAGTGTCGCCAAGGCTGCGGTCTTGTCGAACAAATAGGTCATCACGTCGCGCATCAATGGCGCTGCGGCCTGTGCGCCTGCACCGCCATGTTCGATGATGCAGGCTCCGGCGTAGCGCGGATTGTCGGCTGGGG
>JAYVZY010000143.1:0-2883 GCA_043782885.1 Sphingomonadales bacterium
AATGAGGTGTCGTGCGATGTTGAACGCGTGAGCGCGTCGAATGTTCCGTCAGCCTATTTGCCGATGCGGATGGCGCTGAGTGAATCCAGCAAACCGAAAGCCTGCAATAGCCAGACGACGACAGCGATGACGACGACGCCGTTGAGGATGCTTTTGATTTTTCTATCCATCGGCAAATAGGTGTTCACCAGCCAGAGCAGAACGCCCACAACCATGAGCACGATGATGACATTGATTAGGGGCACATATTTTCTCCTCGGGTAGCACGCTGCGACCGAAAATGCGGTGGCGCGATTAAAGAGAGAACCCGTTGCCTGCCTTTATGTTCCCGCGATCATCGGCGGGAACATTTCGCCGTCTGCGGTGTTTAGCCTGAACATCCCCGATATTGGTGGAGCGATCTACCTGCATCAGGACAGTTGCTTCCAAGTCCGCCCCTAGCATCTCCCCAGATGTCACGCGGTAAACGGCAACGAAAATGGTGGTCAGTCTCTCATTTTTTGCTCGGGAAAAGCAAACTGGCCACCATTTTCACCCACAGGAACAATTTGAGCGCAACATGCTTTGTTATTTGAAATGGATATTTATCATGAAACCAATATTGATCGGATCGGTACTGTTACTGGCATTGTCGTCATGCGCCAGCTATGACGGCCGAATGGGTGGTCGCTTGGCCTATAACGGCTATTATGATGATAGTTATGGCCCGATTTATGACGGCTATTGGGGTGAAGGCGATACATTTTATTATCGCGGCAGTAACAGCGGCGCATACCTCCGCGATGATGGGCATCATGTCCGCCATGACCAGGGAGTTCAAGGCCATGGCTACCACCATATCCGAGGCCACGGGCCACGCGAGGGTGGTCACCAACGCTAACCCAGCAAGCTATTCCATAGCGGCGAGGATGTCGCGGATCGCCACGAAGGCAAAGCAGACGGAACTGTCCGCGACGCCATAGGGCAGGAACAAATCCTCGCCGACACGGATCGCGCCGCACGTATAGACCACGTTAGGAACATAGCCCTCGCGATCTTCATCCGCAGCCGAGAGGATCGGATTTGGCGTGCGGCCGATCACCTTTGACGGATCAGCCTTGTCGAGCAACACGGCGCCAATCGCATATTTCCGCATAGCCCCCACGCCATGCGTGAGCACCAGCCAGCCCTCATCCAGCTCAATCGGCGCACCGCAATTGCCGATTTGCACCAGCTCCCAGGGATAGTGCGGCTCCAGCAGCAACACGCCGTCGTCCCATTGATCGATCGCATTCGAGCGCAGCAGATAGAGATTCTTACCATCCTGCCGCCCGATCATGAAATACTGGCCATCGATCTTGCGCGGGAAGAGCGCCATGCCCTTGTTGCGTGCCGCTGCGCCCTTAATGGGAACGAGAGTGAAGTCCCGAAAGTCGCGCGTGCGCAGAAGTTCAGAGCGAATATCGCGCCCGCTATAGGCGGTATAGGTGCCGACCCACTCGCTCTTGCCACTGTCGCGTTTGAATTCGAGCAGGCGCAGGTCTTCTAGTCCGTTGCGTTGCGCCTCAGTTATTGGAAAAAGCACGGTGCCCGAAATGCTTGCCTCGCGGTGACGATAGACCGAAATGGCATCGGCGGGCTGTCCTGCCTTCTGCTTGCCGAGCATGGCGGCGGTGGCGAAGGCCGGTTGCGGCAACAACGCCAATTGCCGCCCCGCCGAGATAATCCCCTCGCGAAAGGCAATCGTTGAAATGTGCCCTTCACCCACCGCACGCAGCGACAAAAGTATGCGCACACTATCGGGCTGAAGTCCCGTCTGGTCTGGGTGACGCACCACGCTCGGATTCATCAGCGCGGCGGCGGCATAGCTGTATTCATGGCAGAAATACGCACCGATCAGGCGCCTGGTCTCGCGCTTGAGCACTTGGTTCTGAAGGCCAAGCTTCGGTTCGATCTCGGCGAATCGCTCATCGAACACGCGTTCAATCTGCCAGTGGCGATCTTCAAAATCACGCAGCACAATGCTGAGTTCGGCGCGCACGGTGCGGGTGTCGAGGGCAAGAATATCTCGCGCGAGCTTCTGCACGCGCTCCAAATCTGGCCCTGAGGCCTGCCACGCCAAATGAAACGGCCGCACCACAACGCGCGAGGGATCGGCGTGCAAGCGCAATTCGTGCTGGACGAGATCAACCATAACACCTCATATTTTTTTGGAACGCAACGCCAGCATCGCGCAGGTGGCAAGCTGATACGCCAGCACCGATTCAGCCCCCTCATTGAGGTTCAGCCCATGTGGATTGAGACCATCATGACAGGTGCCGGAGTGCGGGTCAGCGACGGCAATACCGCGATCGTTGGCTCCCGCAAACCAAGCATACGCACGGCCTGCTTGCGAGAGCCAGATCGCATCACCCGTCAGGTCATAGGCCGCGCTCGCGGCATCAATCGCCGCCCAAATTTCGACAGGCTGTTGATCAAAGGGGCGTGGCTGCATACGAGCGTGGCCGAAACTGTCAGACCCAACCGGCCGAAAATGCCCTGCTTCTGCGGTCTGCATCGCCATAATCCAGTTCAGCGTCTCCAACCCACAAGCCGCATAATCATCGCGCCCAAGTCGCAGCCCCGCACGGATGAGCGCTTCGGGCAGGCGGCAATTGTCATAGGCCAATACGATCTCAAACCAGGACCAATCAGGACGACGGCTGGCGGCAAGCAGTGTGAGCAGCCGCTCCGCCCCATCCCCCAAAATCGCCTCCGCCGTCTCATGCGAAGGATCGCTCTCCAGCAGATAGTCCGCGCCGAGCATCGCAAATGCGGTTGCGCGCGGCGAACCAAAGCCCAGCGCCGATGCTGCAGTCTGGTCAAACAATCCGCGCGCCCAATGCCTTAAGCCTGCCGTTCGGC
>JAYVZY010000144.1:0-9913 GCA_043782885.1 Sphingomonadales bacterium
AAATGGCGCGCCCGACAGGAGTCGAACCTGTGGCCTCAAGATTAGAAGTCTCGCGCTCTATCCAGCTGAGCTACGGGCACGCATCATATGGGCGAATAGCGGTATTTGCTTTAAGAGGAAAGCGCGATAAACTCTCTGGATGACAGACGCCTCCGAAGCCCACACCACCCTCACCTATATTCGAGCGGACGCCCTGCATGACAGGCCGCTTAAATACTATGATTTTATGATGGCGGCCTTTGTGCTGATTCTGGTTTTGTCCAACGTGATTGGTGCCTCCAAAAGTGCCGAGGTGAATTTGCCTTGGTATGGCACGTTTCAATTTGGTGCCGGAATCATGTTTTTCCCGCTTGGCTATTTGCTGGGCGACGTGCTGACCGAGGTCTATGGCAATGCGCGCGCGCGGCGGTGCATCTGGGTCGGCTTTGCCGGGCTATTGTTCATGGTAATGATGGCGACAATCGTGGTTGCTCTGCCGCCCGCAAAGGGGTGGAGCAACCAGCCCGCCTATCAGACCGTTTTCGGACAGGAATGGCGAATAGCCTTGGCGTCTATTACGGCGTTTTGGGTAGGAGATTTCGTTAACTGCTTTGTCATGGCGCGAATGAAGCTCATCACCAAAGGCCGGATGCTCTGGACGCGCACCATCGGCTCCACGGTCTGTGGTCAGGCGGTTGATAGTGTGCTGTTTTACCCGCTCGCCTTTTGGAACGCGCCCGGCTTTACGCATGCTCTGGTGATGGAAATTGCGCTTACCAACTTCGTTTTGAAGGTCGGCTGGGAGGTGCTGCTGACACCCGTGACCTATGCGGTCGTCGGCTTCCTCAAGCGGTCAGAAGGACTGGATGTTTATGACGAAGGGACCAACTTCACCCCCTTCCGCGCGACTGTGTAACGCGTTGAATGACGCATCACCCTATTTCATCGGGAGCGGGACTCCGCCTGTGGGTTGAGACCAAAATATGGGAGTCAGCCACCCAGGTCGTGCAAGACAACGTCATGCGTGCCTTTGCGCAATGGGCTGAGCAATATGACGGTGCCGGAGGCTAAGAAAAACAGCATCGGGATCAGCGAGAAGACTTGCTGCATGCCTTTGAGGGTGCCCGACGGCAGATGCGCATTTGTCGAAAAGCCTATATGACTCAGGCTGAAGCCCAAAATCACTGTCGCCAGCCCGATCGCGATACGCTGAAAAAGCGCGTTCAGACCATACAAAATGGCCTCAACACGAACGCCAGTGGTCAACAGCCCGTATTCAATCGTGTCTGGGAGCATTGCCCACAGGCCCAAATTTAGACCGGTGACCATAGCTTGGAGCGTGATCAGGAGAAGCTGGGTCACCAACAGGCTGTGGACCCCGGCCAGGCCGATAATGCCGATGAGCGCCGCACACAAAAGCGACGCGACACACCACATGCGGCGAATGCCGATCCGCTGGCCGACAAGCGTCCATATGACAGCACCAACAGCACCGACCGCCATCATCCACGCGAGGGTATTCTGCCCCGCAACTTGGTTTGAAAACTCATATTTGAAATAATAGAGCACCGACTTGTTGATGATTGTTGTCGCGATGGTCATTGTCATCATCGCTCCGATAAGAATGACAAATGCTCGGTTTGAAAACGCAGCGCGTAACGATGCCAGTGTCATATCCGCTGGTGCCTCTGCGGGCATTGACGATGCGTTGCTCCGAAATGTGATCCCAACGACAAGGATCAACACGGTCGCCAGCACGGCGTAAACCACCGCCGCACTGACGTAACCTTCCACCGCGCTCTGGTTTGCCAGCCAAGACCCGATGGGTATGGTCTCGCGCGAAACCAGCACCGCAGCCAACGTACCTGCCACAATGCGTGACCCAGAGAGCACAGTACGATCACGGCTCTGGTTGCTGAAGCGCGCTGACAAAACCAAATACGGGATATTACCCCAAGCATAGGCCGTCCGAAACAAGATGTGTGCCACGAGAAAGAGTGCGCTGCCCCAATTACCGCGCGCCGGCCACGCGATATACGTCATCACAAAACTGAGTCCGAGTGGAACAGCACCCCAAATGATCGCGCGGCGCAGCGCGGCTGTTTCGCGCCAACGATCGATAATCACCCCGATAAAAAAATTGATCAGGCCATCCCACACCGATGCGACGAGATAGATGAGCGCGGCTGTCGTCACTGATAGGTGTGCCACTTCAGTATAATAAAACAGCAAATAGAGCATCGCGCTCTGCCAATAGAGATTGAACCCAAAATCTCCGCTGGCGAACACAATCATACGCCATGTCAGCGACTTAGCGCCCCGGTGCCCGCCGACGATTGTTGTCAGCCGCGTGTCAGGCAAGTCGCACAGCTTTGTTGCCAATGTAAGCCATTGGCGGGCAGCGCGTTGTCGTAATGATCCAAACCTACGTTGTCTGCTGGCGTCAGCATTGCGAGAGATACCTCAATTGAGCGTACGTGATGGTAACTCAAGAGCCAACGCCGCGCCAGAGGGTTCCGTTGGTGGTGCGCTACGGCCGATTGGTCAAGCGTCACTTCGGATGGGAGCCGCGCAATGGAGGGCGAGAATGGTCGCGCCGTTTCAACGAAGGTTGCACAATCGCTTTTCTGCGCTATCAGCGAAGTTTCGACGCAGAATCAGATAGATTCTTCTCCCATAATTCAAGCCGGACTTCAGTTTTTTATGGCATCCTACAAGCAACCAACTTTTCAAGAACGAACAGCGCTCGCGGTGAAGACAAAAAAAGCCGCACTGGAAAAGCTTTTGGCGAAACCACCAGTGGATGAAGCTGTTCTTGCGGAGCGCCGCGCCGCAGCGCTCATTCGTGACGCCGCACAACGCAAAGCACGTGAGGACAAACTGGCCGCGCGCGCGGCAGAAAAAGCGCTGAAAGAAGAGCGTCGCGCACAAAATGTCGTTACTGCGAATACGGCGGCTCCCGCTTTAACGCCGGAAGAACAGAAACTGGCTCGTGATGCCAAATATGCCGCGCGCAAGAGCAGACTGGGCAAGCGTTAGACGACGACGCCTTGAGGAGCACGACACGCGCCAGCCGCAGGACGTGACGAAATGATTGTGGCGCGCTAAGACCTCGATATGAGCAGTAACCCCCTCACCACTCCTGTTGCGCTCCCCGAGGATATAGACGCTGCGCTGCGTCCGAAATCGCTAGCGGAGTTTGTCGGCCAGCACGCGGCGCGGGAGAATCTACGCGTGTTCATTTCCGCCGCGCGGCAGCGTGGCGAGCCGCTGGATCATGTCCTGTTCTTCGGCCCACCGGGGCTGGGCAAGACCACGCTCGCACAGATTGTCGCGCGTGAGATGGGCGTGGGGTTCCGCGCGACATCCGGCCCCGTGATTGCTAAATCAGGCGATCTAGCGGCGCTGCTGACCAATCTGGAGGACGGCGATGTGCTGTTCATCGACGAAATTCACCGGCTCGCGCCCGCCGTCGAGGAAATTCTGTATCCGGCGATGGAAGACCGGGCGCTTGATCTGATGATTGGCGAGGGGCCATCAGCACGCAGCGTGCGTATCGATCTGCCGCGCTTCACGTTGGTGGGGGCGACGACGCGGCAGGGGCTGTTGACGACACCGCTGCGCGACCGCTTCGGCATCCCGGTGCGACTCAATTTCTACACCGTCGACGAGCTACAAAGCGTGGTGACGCGTGCGGCGGGGCTGCTTGGCCTTGGCATTGCTCCCGACGGTGCACGCGAGATTGCACGGCGCGCGCGCGGCACGCCCCGGATCGCGGGGCGGCTGTTAAGGCGGGTGCGCGATTTCGCGACGGTGGCGGGGGAGGCGGTGGTGAGCGCCAAAGTGGCAGATGCAGCGCTCAATCGGCTGGAGGTTGATGGCCTTGGGCTGGACGCGATGGACAGACGCTACCTGATGATGATTGCTGACATTTATCGCGGTGGCCCCGTCGGTGTCGAAACGTTGGCTGCGGGGCTGTCAGAACCGCGCGATACGGTGGAAGAAGTTATCGAGCCCTACCTCATTCAGCTTGGCCTTGTGGCGCGAACGGCACGCGGGCGCTGCCTCAATGGCATGGCATGGAGTCATCTTGGGCTTACTCCGCCTGCTGAAGCGAGTGCGGGCTTGTTCGATGGACTGGGTGAAGATGAATAACGCTCTCGGCCAGCTACAGTCCGCAGCGCCGATGCTCATTTTCTGTGCCACAAGCGCTGGCATTGCGCGGTGGTCATGCTAGAGAGCGGCGGGATGAGTGATGACGATCAGGCCAATTTGAAACTGAACCTGCGGCGCAATGCCTCAGGCGTGTTGGCGGTTGCGTCTGATTGGTGGACGCGGCGCTGGGTGCGGCTGCTGTGTTATGTGGCGATGATCTTCTTTGCTTTGTGGCTGCTTTTGTGGACGCTGGTGGCGCGCGATTTGCCGTCGGTTGATCATTTGAAGGCGTATCAGCCGCCGCTGCCGACAACAGTGCGTGCTATCGACGGCTCGCCTGTTCACTCCTACGCGCGCGAACGGCGGGTGCAGTTGAGCTATGCCGACTATCCGCCGCAGCTTGTTAACGCCTACCTCGCAGCGGAGGATCACAGCTTTTTCTCGCATGGCGGGATCGATTATCAGAGTATTTTGGTCGCAGCGCTTGGCAATTTGACGCGGGCAAAGCGCCCAGTTGGGGCATCCACGATCACGCAGCAGGTTGTTAAAAATCTGCTGCTGACCAATGAGGCGAGCTACACCCGCAAGCTCAAAGAGGCGATCCTCGCCAAACGGATCGAATCAGTACTGACCAAGCAGCAGATTCTTGAGCTCTACCTCAACCAGATTTTCCTTGGTCGGAACGCCTACGGCGTGCAGGCTGCATCGCGCGCTTATTTCGCCAAGGATGTGAAAGAGCTGAGCCTTGCACAAATGGCGTTCCTCGCGATTCTGCCGAAAAGCCCGAGCAATTTCAATCCGGAATCGCATATGGATCGGGCGCTCGGACGCCGTGCCTATGTGCTCAAGGAAATGCTGCGTTATAAGTTCGTCTCACAAGCGCAATATGACCAAGCGATGGCGGAACCGTTGGTCGTGATTGATCGTGGCGCTGTGCCCGAGAACCGCACTGATGGCTATTTTATGGAGGAAGTGCGCCGCGATTTGATCGATCAGTTTGGCGAAAATCCGGACGGTGGGCGCAATCCTTATAGCGTTTATGGCGGCGGGCTTTGGGTGCGCACCTCGTATAACCCCGAGTATCAGAAATATGCCGAAGAAGCATTGCGCGCGGGCCTGGTGCGGTATGATCGCGGCAAAGGGTGGAGTGGCCCAGTGCGCCATCTTGAACCGGGAGAGGGCTGGGAGAGCCGCCTTGGCAACGCCAATCTCGCTGCGGGCTATGCCAACTGGAAAGTGGTGATGGTGCTCAAGAAGGAGGGCAATATCGCGACCATTGGTTTCCCTGATGGATCGACGGCAGCATTGGCCAGTGGCGCCGCGTCGATGCCCCGGCACAACACCGCGACGCCCGCCTTCAACCTCCTTCAACCCGGGGACTGCATCGTGGTGACAGCGGAAGGTGGCAGTTGGGCGTTGCGCAATATCCCTGAAGTTTCTGGTGGAATGGTAGTTGAAGATCCGCACACGGGACGCGTGCTCGCGATGCAGGGCGGCTTCGATTCGCAAATTCAATCGTTTAATCGCGCCACCCAAGCGCTGCGCCAACCCGGATCGAGCTTCAAGCCTTTCGTTTATGCCTCTGCGCTCGATCATGGCATGACACCGGCGACAATTTTGATTGATGGGCCATTCTGCGTGTTTCAGTCCGTCAAACTCGGCAAGAAGTGCTTCAAGAACTTCAGTGGGGCCGGTTCTGGCCCGCATACGATGCGCTGGGGTGTCGAACAATCCCGCAACCTGATGACGGTGCGTGCCGCGTCGGAAACTGGCATGGACAACGTGGTGAAGATGGCCGATGCCGTCGGGATAAGTGAGCAGGGGCACAAATTTCCCGCCGTTCTCGCAGTAGCGCTGGGCGCGGGCGAGACCACGGTGTCGCGGATGGTCAACGCCTATAGCATCCTTGCCAGTAATGGCCGGGCGACCACGCAAACGCTGATTGATTTTGTGCAAGATCGAAGCGGCAAAGTCATTTACCGTGCGGATGATCGCCCCTGCACCAACTGTGATGCTGCGGACTGGGATGGCAAGCCAATGCCGCGACCAAAGCCGCGCACGAAGCAGGTTATGGATGCGCAAACGGCCTTCCAGACCGTGCATATCATGGAAGGTGTCATCAAGCGCGGCACCGCCGTCGCGCTTCGAGATATGGGCCGACCGCTGTTTGGTAAAACGGGCACGACGACAGGCCCGAAGGAGGTCTGGTTTGTTGGTGGCTCACCTGATCTCGTGACGGGACTCTACATCGGCTATGATACGCCACGCGATATGGGGGGCTATGCCCAAGGCGGCACGCTCGCGGTGCCAATCTTTAAGGATTTTGCGACAAAGGCGATGGAAAATATGCCGGTTGTTCCTTTTCGGGGCGCGCCGGGCATACGCATGGTCCGGATTGATCGCGCCTCCGGTCGCCGTGTGTTTGGCGCTTGGCCTTCGGATGACCCTGAGGCTTCAGTAATTTGGGAAGCCTTCAAACCGAGCAGCGAGCCCGTGCGCAGTATGCGTCGCGATGAGCAAGCAGCGACCGCGAAAGCTCAAACGGCCAAACACAGTGCGGGCAAACACACCGAGAATGCCGCTGCGGTAGACGCCTTTCAAAACAAAGACGGAATATATTAAGCCGCACTTTCGTGGCCATTGGAGATTATTATGCGCGCCGAAGCGCAAGCTCATATCGATCAGATCAATCAAGCGCTCGCGCTGCTCCGCCGATTTCTCGATTGGGATCGTGCGCTGCGGCGGCTGGATGAACTGAACAACCAGGTAGAAGACCCCGCGCTGTGGAGCGATCCGCGTGCGGCGCGCGAAGTGATGCGCGAGCGGCAGCGGCTGGAGGCGGCAATCAACGCGACGCAGGCAATTGAAACGGAGATGAACGACACCGTTGAACTCAGTGAAATGGCCGAAGCCGAAGGCGATACCACAATGGTTGATGAGGCCGTTGACAGCCTCGGCAAGCTGGCGGAACGTGCCGAACGCGACAAAGTGGCGGCTTTGCTCGCCGGTGAAGCCGATGGCAATGACACCTATATCGAAGTGAATGCCGGCGCGGGTGGCACCGAGAGCCAGGATTGGGCGGGGATGCTCAGCAGGATGTATCAGCGCTGGGGTGAACGGCGCGGATTGAAGGTTGAGCTGGTCGATTATCACGCGGGCGAGCAGGCGGGGATTAAATCCGCAACCATCATGCTCAAGGGTGAGAACGCCTATGGCTACGCGAAAACCGAGAGCGGTGTGCACCGGCTGGTGCGCATTTCGCCCTACGACTCCAACGCGCGCCGCCACACCAGTTTTGCGAGCGTCTGGGTCTATCCGGTCGTGGATGAGAACATCGACATCGAGATCAACGAGGCTGAATTGCGGATCGACACCTATCGTGCGTCCGGAGCGGGCGGGCAGCACATCAACACCACCGATAGCGCTGTGCGGATCACCCACATCCCCACCAACATTGTCGTGCAATGCCAGAACCAGCGCAGCCAGCACAAGAATAAGGCGGAGGCGATGAACCAGCTCCGCGCACGGCTCTATGAAGCGGAACTCCAAAAGCGCGAGGCTGAGGCAAGCGCGACGGCGGCGAGCAAGACCGACATCGGTTGGGGCCACCAAATTCGCTCTTATGTTCTCCAGCCTTATCAAATGGTGAAGGATTTGCGCACCGGCGTGGTCAGCACGGCACCGGGCGACGTGCTCGACGGTGCGCTCGATCCATTCATGGCCGCCGCGCTCTCGCAACGCGTCACCGGCGAAACGGTTGACGTCGAGGATGTCGAATGAGACGCCTGCTCGCGCTGGTGCTTACTTTAGCGCTCGGCGGATGTGATCACGCACCGCCTCCGGATAACCTCGTTCCCCACGAGGCCTTCCCGAATGCGCTGCGGCCTGCGGCGCCAGTTGTCTCTCCACGCTGGTCCACAGAGGGCGCTCGTGACAAGGTGCATGAGGCTGCTGATGTCATGCGTGAAGCCGGTATTGCGCCGAGCATGACCGTAGCCGACATTGGTGCCGGTGAGGGGTATTATACGCTGCATCTTGCGGAGATGGTGGGCAAAAAAGGCCGTGTGCTGGCAGAAGATATTGAGCCCGCCTATCACGATGCGCTGGCATTGCGGGTGAGCCGCGAGCGGCTCGATAATGTGAGCGTCAAGCTCGGCACACCAACCGACGCCTCGCTACCGGCACATAGCTTCGATCGCATCTTTATGGTGCACATGTACCATGAGATCGCGTCGCCGCTCGAATTTCTCTGGCGGTTGCGGCCTGCGCTCGGCAACAATGGGCAGGTTGTGGTGGTCGATGAAGATCGTCCGACGACCGATCATGGCACGCCGCCGGCGCTCTTGATTTGTGAATTCGGGCAGGTGGGGTATCAGCTCCTGGGACTGAAAAAGATGCCAACCGCGGGTGGCTATCTGGCGCGCTTTGCTGCGGTTGGGGAACGACCAAGGCCGGATCAGATCAAGGCGTGCGCGCTGGGGTGAGGCGTGCGCTTTGGCGTGACTAGACCCAAACCCGATCATAGCGCGCCCCCAAACTCGTCAGCAATTCATATTGTGACAGGCCCGTGCTGGCGGCGGTTGAGGGCAAATCATAATCGAGTGCCACCCAATCGCCCTCGGCAAGTGATGGCGCGGCGCTCACGTCCAGCGCGATCAAATCCATCGACACACGGCCGATAACGGAACATCTTCCCCCGTTCGCGCTGCCGCCAGCGCGCCCGTCTGGCCCGGAGAAAGCGCGCAAATAGCCGTCAGCGTAGCCGAGGTTGAGAATAGCAACGTCGGTATCGCGTAGCGCGGTGAAAGTGGCGTTATACCCAATGCTGTCACCGGCATGCAGCGTGCGCCGCTGAAGAATCTGGGCGAGCGGAGTGACCACTCGTGCAATATGCCCCACCGCTTCGGTGCGCGGAATACCACCATAGAGCGCCAGTCCGGGGCGCGTGAGATCAAAGACGTAATCGATTCCCAGACATACCCCCGCAGAGTTGGCGAGGCTCATCCGTCGCGCTGGGGTGCGCCCGCGCAACGCCGCGAAGGCCACCATTTGCCGCGCATTCATCGGCGTATCTTCATCCGCGCAGGCAAGGTGACTCATCAACGTGTCAATAACCAAGCCATCGAGCACCCCTTCCATCACGTCCGCCGCCGAGAACCCGAGCCGGTTCATGCCGGTGTCGATCATCACATCACAAGGACGCCCCGTTTCGCGCCAACGCACGACCTGATCACGGGTGTTAAGTGTGGGCCGCGCAGCCGACGCACGCGCGATCGCCATATCTTCCGCGCGCACGCCGTGGAGCACGCTCAGCGCACAGCCTTCGGGCATTTCGCCCAGCGCCAGCGCCTCGGCCCATGTCGCAACGTAAAAATCACGACAGCCTGCCTTTGCGAGGTGCGCCACGACCTCACGGGCTCCCAAGCCATAGCCATTCGCTTTGACCGCCGCGCCGCACGCCGCACGTCCCGACCGCGCGGCCAACCAGCGCCAGTTATTCACCAGTGCATCCGTGCTCAAGTTAAGCCGTAAAGGCGCGCACCCGTTCAATTAGTCGAGCTCCTTGCCTTTGGTCTCGGGCAGGAAGGCGATGAGCACGATCATCGCGACAAACACCACGCCCAGCGTATACCACAGGCCCGCGAATGGGTTGCCGGTGCGCGCAACAATGTATTGGCTGATAAACGGCAAAAATCCTCCGAAATAACCGGTGCCGATATGATAAGGAATGGAGAGCGAGGTGTAGCGCACCCGCGCCGGAAAAAGCTCCACCAAATAC
>JAYVZY010000145.1:0-3605 GCA_043782885.1 Sphingomonadales bacterium
AGGTTGCGAAAAACTGTCGCACCAGCGTCGAGATGATCGAGAAATACTATGCGTCGCACATCAAGAACATGCTTGATGCTTCGGCGATCAATGTGCGTCGCGCCAGATAGGCCAAGCATTCGCGTGGCCGACCCTTTTTGTGGCAATAGTCCATCAAATCAGTTGGCTAAAATTTTTTCCGCGTCTATAGGTTTCGCTCGCGTGCCCCCGTGGTGGAATTGGTAGACGCGCGGGACTCAAAATGCCGTTTATAATTTTATTATGTCAAATAATACTTGCATTTCAGCCAAAAAATAGCACTCTAAGTCTCACAGATTGCTAGCGCACCGTTAGCACAAAGCAGTATGGGGCAGCGGGATGACGACACGGCACTCCCTCTTGGACAATAAGGTTCAACTCTACATGAGGGCGAACAGTCCGCACTGGCAATGCGCTTGCTTGGTTGCGGGGAAACAACGCCGCACTTCGACCAAAGAGGACAGTCTATCGCGCGCAAAAGATGTGGCCCAAGACTGGTATCTCGGTTTGATGGGCAAATATCGGGCAGGCGAGTTAAAAGAGGGTGTTACTTTTCGGTCGGCGGCAATTCAGTTCGCCAAGGAATATGACATCATCACGCTTGGCGAACGAAATGCAGAATATGTCGAAGGGCATCACACGCGTTTGCGCGTTCACTTGCTCCCCTTCTTTGGCGACAAGATTGTAACCGAGATCACGCCCGGACTCGTGCAGGATTATCGCGTGCATCGCATGACATCACGCCTCGACAAAAAGACCGGCATTCCGAAACGCCCTAGCCGCGCGACGATGCATCATGATATTGTTACTCTCAGGCAAGTTCTGAAAACGGCGAGTCGTCATGGATGGCTGCCTTATCTCCCCGACCTGTCCGCACCTTATAGAACGTCAGGCAAGGTGGTGCATCGCGCGTGGTTTTCACCCGAAGAATATAAGCAATTCTATGAGGCGACCCGCGAGCGGGCAAAGCATCCCAAAAAGGAGAGATGGCGTTCGGCCTGCGAAGACTTGCACGACTATGTGCTGTTCATGGTCAACAGCGGTTTGCGGCCCGATGAGGCAAAACGCATTCAAGTGCGTGATGTTGAAGCCATAGTTGATGGCGGGAGCACTGATCGCATTTTACACATTGCCGTTCGAGGTAAACGAGGTGTTGGCTATTGCAAAACAATGCCGGGTGCTGTGATGCCTTTCGAGCGGATGGTGAAGCGTCATGATCTTGGCGCGACAAATCTGGTCTTTCCAAAAATCCAGCGCGAGCTGTTCAACACGCTTCTCGCGGAGCTTTCCTTGAAGGAAGATCGTGAGGGCAATGCGCGCACCGCTTATAGCTTGCGGCATACCTACATCTGCTTCCGGCTGATGGAGGGAGCGGACATCTATCAGATCGCTAAAAACTGCCGGACGAGTGTTGAAATGATTGAGAAATATTATGCCTCGCATATCAAAAATATGCTCGATGCGTCGGCGATCAACGTTCGGCGCTCAAAAACGTAGCTGTTGATTTGGTAAGGCAAAATGTTGCGAAAGGTGATTGGCGAAATCAAATTGCCGCACTATAGAGGCGGCGCGCGGGTGTGGTGAAACTGGTAGACGCGCAGGATTCAAAATCCTGTTCCGCAAGGAGTGTCGGTTCGATTCCGACCACCCGCACCATCCTTGGCACGATCCATATTGGCCTCAGAACTGTGGTTTGGATCGTGCTTTAGCGGGATGTGATGCACCGGACGGGCATATCCCGCGCCTACTCCTGTTTCCGCGAAATGGCTGAAAAACTTCTGCCATGCTGGCCAATAGAATCCCGGACGGGATTCGGCCATCGCCCTTCTAAATGGGAAGATTCGAAATTACCTTGCCAAATCGCCGTGAAAATTGACCATCCACAACCACCCTGGATGTAGCGTTAAGTGCCAGCGGATCGAATGCCGTTCAATCACGAGCAAACATCGGTCTTGTTTCTTACAAGAATTTTTCCGCCAATGGTCGCTTGCCGCGAGGATCGGTATGAGTGATAAGGTCTCCCTCTTCGTAGTAGAAGCCTGAGGCGTAGCCTTGCCCCTCCAGTGACGATTATCAGCATGGAGCTGGAGTAGAAAAAGCGTATTTACGAGCGCAAATAGAGGAAAAAGGCGGGGAGCATCAGACCGAACTCAAGATCAGAGCTATGGAGATGTAGCCCGTTTGTGCTTATTCCAAGTGCGTGTTGAGAAATGAGTTAAGCTGGGCGGCAACTTCGTCGGTAGTTGGATACTCGTTTATAGCAGCGATCACTGCGGCGCCGATGCGCATGTTGAGCACATCAACCGCCGCCATTCCATAATGGTCGACGTGGCATTGTTCGATCTTGGTCAATCTGTTCATGATAATCTCCTCGAAACGAGCGGGAAACGGTGTGCGCTTTTTTATTGTAGGCGTGGCTCCAACAAGTGACGATACCCCGTATTCGTCATCCAGAGGGCGCGGGCAAGATGGCTGTCATGCACGAGCTTTGCGCGTTCAGGTTCAAACTCAGGATCGATTCCGAAAATAATACTGACAGCCTCGCGCCAATCCGCGCCCTCTTCTGCCGCATCAAGCAGCCGGAGGTAGGTGACGAAATGACGCTCATCATAGCTGTTGACCCGCAAGGTCAGGCGTGGCTGATCCTCAAAAGGCGGGATCATCACGCAGCCTCCGCGATGTGCATCTCCACATGGAGGCCCGCCGTCGCCAACATGGCAACCAGCGTATCAATCCCGAACAGATCGATCTTGCCGCGCACCAAATCAGAGATGCGGGGCTGCGTCACCCCAAACAACTGCGCTGCTTGCACCTGTGTCATCGCTGTGGCCTTAATCCGGTCTTGCAGCGCCAGCATGAGCGAGGCGCGCAGTTTCATGTTCTCAGCCTCGGCAGGCGTTGCCTCAATGGCATCCCACACACTGGTAAATCGTTCGTGCTTCATTGTTTCAGCTCCTTTACCAAGTCTTTGTAACGCTGCGTCGCTAGGTCGATGTCTCGCGGGCTTGTGGCCTGCGTTTTCTTTTGAAAGCAGTGCAGCACAAAAATAGCCGCTTCAAACTTAGCGACATAGATCACCCGAAACGCACCTTCAGGCTCTCGAATTCGTATTTCTCTGACGCCGCTCCCGATGGTCGCCATCGGCTTCCAGTCAAACGGATCACGGCCCAGCTCAACAAGTCCCAATTGAAAGCCAGCCTCGCGTCGCGCGCTATCGGGAAAATCGCGCAGGTCAGCTAACGCCGTGCCGCGAAACTCAATGGGCTTGCTGTTATCTGTCACTGGTTAGTGATATACAAAATATTGTATAATGACAAGCTATAAGTTTGAAGTCCGTTAGTTTTTCCTTTGGCCGTTAGCCGCTTGTAAGCAATGGGGTATGTATCGGCCGATTTCGTGGTGGTCTATCTGAACGCCCGAACACATTTTATAATGGTGAATTCCGGATTCATGGCGCATTGGCGAAGTTCGATACCCACACCGGAAACACTGATCATGACAAAATTCCGCATAAGTTAATTATGCCGCTGCCTTCGGCAACCCGCTCTATTTGCTGACGCGAACCAAGCCCATAGTCTTGGCCGTTC
>JAYVZY010000146.1:0-3580 GCA_043782885.1 Sphingomonadales bacterium
CGCCCATATGCGTTTGCTGTGGTCGATGAGGTGGATTCGATCCTGATCGATGAGGCGCGCACGCCCCTCATTATCTCTGGCCCGACCGATGACAAGACCGAGCTGTATAAGCAAGTACACGCCATTGTCGTCAATCTGGTGCCGGAGGATTATGAGCTTGATGAAAAGCAGCGTTCAATCATTCTCACGGAAGACGGCACCGAGAAAACTGAGCGACTGTTGGAGACGGCGGGCTTGTTGGAGGGGAGCAACCTCTATGATTATGAGAATACCCAGGTTGTGCACCATGTAAACCAAGCTTTGCGTGCAAATGTGATGTTCAAGCGCGATACGGATTATATCGTCAAAGACGGTAAAGTGATCATCATCGATGAATTCACTGGCCGGATGATGGAGGGGCGGCGCTGGTCTGATGGCCTCCATCAGGCGGTGGAAGCGAAGGAAGATGTGGATATTGAGGCGGAGAACCAGACACTTGCCTCGATCACCTTCCAGAACTACTTCCGGATGTATCCGAAGATTGGCGGCATGACGGGCACGGCGGCGACCGAAGCAGCTGAATTCTTTGATATTTACAAGCTGAACGTCGTGACAATCCCGACCAACGTGCCGGTGCAGCGGCGCGATGATGAGGACGAGTTTTACAAAAACACAACCGACAAGTTCGGCGCTATCGCCAAGATGATCAAGGAAAAGGCGGAGATCGGCCAGCCGGTGCTCGTCGGCACCGTTTCGATTGAGAAATCTGAGCTGCTCTCGGAGTATCTGAACAAGGAAGGCGTGGCGCACTCGGTGCTCAATGCGCGCTTCCATGAGCAAGAAGCGCATATCGTGGCGCAGGCGGGCGGCTTGGGACGGGTGACCATTGCCACCAATATGGCGGGTCGCGGCACTGATATTCAGCTCGGCGGCAATGTGGAGTTCCGCGTTGACGATGAGCTGAAGGATATGGCCGAGGGGCCGGAGCGCGATTTGGCGATGGCCAAAATCAAGGAAGAAGTCGCGGAACAACGCCAGCTTGTGCTGAATGCGGGGGGCCTTTTCGTGCTCGGCACCGAGCGGCATGAGAGTCGCCGGATTGACAACCAGCTGCGCGGACGTTCGGGGCGGCAGGGTGATCCGGGCCTCTCGAAATTCTATCTCTCGCTCGATGATGATCTGCTGCGGATTTTTGGGCCAGAGACGATGTTCGCCAAACTCATGCGCTCGAGCCTTGAGGATGGCGAGGCGATTGCCTCTAAGCGGCTCTCCAAAGCGATTGAACTTGCCCAGCGCAAGGTTGAAGCGCGCAACTATGACATCCGCAAGCAGGTTGTGGAATATGATGACGTCATGAATGATCAGCGCAAGGTGATCTATGAGCAGCGTGAAGACATCATGGACGCTGATACTGTGAATGATGTGGTCGAGGACATGCGCGCCGAGACCGTGAATGGACTTGTCGCCGATGCCTGCCCGCCAAACTCCTATCCCGAACAATGGGATATTGCGGGACTGAAGGAGCGGTGCGGTGATGTATTAGCCTTTACGCCGCCGCTCGATGATTGGGTCCAAGAGGAACATGTAACACCAGAAATCGTGGAGCAACGGCTGCACGATGCCGCAAGCGCCGCGATTACTGAAAAGACAGAAAAGCTGGACGATGGCGTGTGGCATCAGATTGAGCGCTCGGTTCTGCTGCAATCGCTCGATCATCATTGGAAGGAGCATCTGACGACGCTCGATGCCCTCAAGCAGGTCATTCACTTGCGTTCCTATGCGCAAAAAACACCGATCAATGAATATAAGAAGGAAGCCTTCTCGCTTTTTGAGCGGATGCTTGTCATGATTCGGGAAGATGTAACGAAGGTGCTTAGCCACGCTCAATTCGCGCCACAAATGGCCGAAATGCCTGCTATGCCGAGCTTCATCACCAATCACGCCAATCCACTGACGATCGAGAATGACGTGTCTGGCTTGGTCACGACCCGCATTCCGGGGTTGATCGCACCTTCAGCTGCACTTCTTGAGTTTGGGAGTGATCCGGCAGGGTGGGTCGGTAACGTGAGCCGCAACGCTGCGTGCCCTTGCGGATCAGGCGAGAAATACAAGCATTGCCACGGGATGGCGGCTTAGGCCATCGCTGCGAATCCAGCCGCCGGCACTTTTGGCGCTGATTTTCTGAGTTGCGATTCGTAGGTGTCCAGTCCGATTTGCAGGCCAACGAGCATGTAAATAAACGGCTGATACGCAATCCCGACGAACGAGCACCCGACGAGGTAGACAATATGGGCTTGCTGGAGCGCGGTCGCGAGCGCTCCAATCCATTCGCCCTCATCTCGGCTGGCACGCTTGTATCGCTGGTAAAGCCGCTCCATGCGCACCAATCCGGTGAAGTGAATGATCAGCCAAATGATCAGCCCGAAATATCCCTGCTCCCCCAGCATTTCAAAATAGGAGCTATGATAGGCGCGTCCCTTGTCGACGATCAGGGTTTGTTTGTTGACCAGCTGGCCATTGATGTCTGTTTTTTGAACAACAAAATAGCGAATCTTGTTCTGCCGATACGCATCAAACCCGCCGCCCATTGGATGATCTTTCACATAATCGAGTGTCCACTTCCACACCTCAATGCGGGTGGACGCCGATGAATCGCCTTGATAGCCCTGAATGGTGTTCATCCGCTCCGTAAATGATGCAGGGAGCAACGGGATCGCGATCAGCGCCATGCTGGCCATTACGCCGATATAAAGCAGCCGCCGCTTCGTTGACCGCAGCATCAGCACCGCGAGCACCACCACACAGATGAGGCCTGTGCGCGCAGATGTGCCAATCGGGATCAGGCAGCAGGCAAACGTCAAGCCAAAGGCATAGGCGTTCACGCGCCACTCGGACTTAAAAACGGTGCCGTATTTGCGCAGATAGAGCACCAGCGGGATGACAGATGCAGCCACAGCGGAGATGATACTCGATTCATAAAGCCCCGTGTTGTTTGAGACCATCAGATTGAGCTCGCCATAGCCGCCACCGCCCGTCGCCAGTGTCTTGATCCCGCCAACAACGATGATCGAGCCCACCGCGAACACCATGAACAAAAGGAGCGCTTCGATCCGTAACTTGGTGCGCAGCGTGAGCGGTAGGAAAATGGCGAAGGCAAGCGCCTTCCACACCCAATCCCATTTCGCTGCCGCTTCGATCGGGAAATCAGCGCTTTGGGTGGTGAAGAAACAATAAATGAGCAGCACAACCAGCAACAATTGGCGCGGCGCAACGCGCACCCCACGCTTATCATCGAACACCAGCCAACCGCCGACCGCGAGCAGCACAAAAATCAAAGAGACCGGAATACTGTTGAGCAAATAATAGGTCAGCCGCTGTGGTGAAACGATGTCAACATACACATACCCAAGCACGAACAGGAACGGTTTGCGAAACCCAAGCCCGATCAGGGCGACCAGAAACCCGATGAAGAACAGATCATGCAACACGGTCAGATTCGTCCCAGTTTTTGGCAGGTCTTGGCTCCGCTGCCGCATCGTCATGATCGAGATCGACCCGCGACAGCACGCGCCAGGCGGTGAGCAGCAGCAGCCCATGCGCC
>JAYVZY010000147.1:0-13010 GCA_043782885.1 Sphingomonadales bacterium
CCAGAGGCATAACATGTTACGCTTTGGGCAGGTGCGGCGCAGGGACCACTCGCGGGCGGAGTGACGTTCTCGACATAAGGAAGTTCCGGACCACCATCGCCGCCTTCGATGTAGAATTTCGACAAATGCGTATAGTCACTGATCGACGTGAGCGAAATATTACCGAGCTCGGCATCAAGGCGAAGCGTTGCCCCAAAAATCTTGCGGTCGACGTACGCCGCTCCAGTGCCCGCGGTCGCCCAAGGTGTGCCGCCCTGCGATGGGGTTATTGACGGGTTGGTATAGCCGTTACCGGTTTGCCCTGGGCCACTTCCCCAAAAGGCGCACGATTGGGTGGCGCTCAGAAACTCGCCCTGCAATTGGGCGTTGGGGCAGGCCGGCGCGAGCGTGTAGGTGCCCGCCTGTCGTTCTTTGTCAGCCTCAGTGTAGCGCAACGTGATCTTGGCTTTGACATTGCTGGCGGGCTCCAGCGCGAGAATGCCGCGCAAAGCCCAGTGGTTGTTTGCTCCCCGATCCGGCTGACCTGGGGTTATGTCATGAATGTAGCCGTCATCACGGTCATAAATACCGGAGATGCGAACGCCCACGCCTGGCGCGAGGGGGCCGGAAATCCCGCCTTCCAATATCGTCTGGTTATAGCGACCGTAGGTTCCAGTGACATAGCCACTCAAGTTCTTCGTCGGCTGGTTTGAGATGAACTGCACGGCACCGCCCGTGGCATTACGCCCAAACAGCGTGCCCTGCGGCCCGCGCAAGGCCTCAACGCGAGCAAGGTCGAAGATCGGAAAACTAGCCGTCGTGATCGAGCTGGCGTAGGAGTCATCCTGATAGACAGCAACAGGTGGCTCTTGCTGGTCGCCATAGTCGTTCTGCGACACGCCGCGCACGTTGAACACGACCTGCGATGAGGAGTAGGCATTGAACTTGAGGTTGGGGATCGCGCGCACGACGTCCGTCGCATTGTTGATGTTCAGCGCGGCAATTTCCTTCCTGCTCAGCACGGTGACTGCGATGCCGACGTCTTGAAGCTTTTGCTCGCGGCGCTGAGCGGTAACGACAATGTCGGTTGACGCACCGTCGCTTGCCTTGCGCACATCCGCATTTTGCGCGTGCACCGTTGCCGGAGCTAACGCCATCATGAGCGCAACAAGCGCGCAGCTCGATCCGATCGATGAACTCAATAAGCGTTTTGGGGTTGATGTTGAAACCATTTTTTCCTCCGTCGTGCGCGCCCTGATGCTGACGTTGCCTAAGGCGGATGGTGCCTCACGACGTGGAAATCCGCAAGTCATTGATGTGCAATTGCCGACTGTTGCTTGAGGCATCAAAGCGATAGCAAAAGCTGAAAATTGGCCCATTTGAGCCAAATCTTATACTATGCGATTTACTAATGAGGAACATTAAAAAATGAGATGCTGCGTCATTCGGTTGCCGGACGCTTATCATCGCTGTCATAATGCCCGTCAGATGGGCGCTATCGAGCGGCCTTCTCGGCGAGGGTTAGGCAATGAAATCAACGGCACGCGTAGTGGTGATGGGCGGCGGCGTCGTTGGTGTGAGCACACTTTATCATCTGGCTAAAATGGGTTGGTCGGATGTTGTCTTGATCGAGCGCAAGGAACTTACATCAGGATCAACCTGGCACGCAGCGGGACTGTTGCCGCTGTTCAACCTCAGCTACGCCGTCGGCAAATTGCATCAATATTCCGTAGGATTTTACCCCACGCTGGAAGCCGAAACAGAGCTGAATGTGGGCTTCTCGCGGGTCAGTAACATCCGCCTGGCGACAACGCCGGACCGGATGGATGAGTATCACTATTATGCCGGAGTGGCGCGCACCATCGGCGTGGATGTCAATTTCTTGAGTGCCGATCAGGTCAAGGAAATATGGCCGCTCTGCAACACTGAAGGCGTGATCGGCGCAATTCAGCACCCGGATGATGGCTATATCCAGCCTGCCGATTTGACGCAGGCACTCGCGAAGGGGGCGCGGCAGCGTGGTGCAACGATTTATCGGAACACGACAGTCACCGCGATCACGCAATTGCCAAACGGCGCCTGGGTGGTCTCAACCGATCAGGGTGACATAACGTGCGAACATGTCGTTTCCGCCACAGGTAATTTCGCGCGCCAAACAGGGGCGATGGTGGGGCTTGATGTGCCCGTCATCCCTGTCGAGCATCAGTACATCGTCACTGAACAGCACCCCGCGATCATGGAACGCCGCAAGCAAGGCCTGCCCGAAATGGGTGTTCTGCGCGAGTCAGACGCGTCCTATTATATGCGCGAGGAAGCGGGCGGACTGCTGCTCGGGCCGTATGAAGTTGGTGCGCCAGCCTGTTACGTCGATGGCCCCGCAGCGAACAGCGAATACGAACTCTTCCCCGATGCCCTTGAGCGGTTGGAACCCTATGTTCTGGCCGCCATGCACCGCGTGCCCGCATTTGGTGAGGTGGGGATCAAAAAAATATATAATGGTGCAATCGCTTACACGCCTGACGGGTCGCCAATCGTTGGACCAGCGTGGGGTCTCAAAAACTTCTGGCTCAATGAAGGCCATAGTTTTGGGATTACAGCGGCAGGAGGCGCGGGTTGGCAATTGGCCCATTGGATTGTGGATGGTAATCCGACCATCGACATGATGGGTGTCGACCCGCGCCGCTTCGGCGATTACGCGAGCCGAGGTTATCTTATCGAAAAGAATGAAGAGGCCTATGCCAAGGTCTTCAGTGTGCATTACCCCGATGAAGAGCGCGACGCAGGGCGCGCTTTGCGTCGCACACCGTGTTACGATCGGATGAAGGATTTGGGCGCGGTATTCGGCAGTGTTTTTGGTTGGGAGCGGCCCAACTGGTTCGCACCAAAAGACTACGCGCTGACCGAAGCCGATTTGGATAAGCCCGATACACTGGTCAACGAAAACCATCCCGTTGCCGCAGATGGCGCGCCACCACGAGAGAAATGGTCGTTCCGCCGCTCCAACTATTTCGGGCATGTCGGCAACGAATGTCGCCACGTTGCTGAAAAAGTCGGGCTACAAGATATGAGTGCTTTTGCTAAATGCCTCATTAGTGGGCCTGGCGCGGAAGGCTGGCTCGATGGCCTACTGACCAATGCTGTGCCGAAGAAAGTCGGGCGGGTTTCACTATCGTATCTGCTGACCGACAAGGGGGGTGTGCGCGCCGAATTTACGGTGTATAAAAATGGCCCGCAAAGTTTTTATTTGGTGTCTGCCGGCGCTTTTGAGCGGCATGATCACGATTATTTGCGCAAGGCACTCCCGACCGATGGATCGGTTCAATGTGAGCGGCTGACGACATCGATGGGCGTGCTGGTGTTGGCAGGCCCGCGCGCACGCGATGTGCTCAGTAAACTCACTGATGCTGATTTGTCTTCCGCCGCCTTCCCCTGGCTCACGGGTAAACGCATCAGTGTTGGTGTGGCGCCGGTTGATGCCTTGCGCGTTAACTTCATCGGCGAATTGGGCTGGGAAATCCACCACCCGATTGAGATGCAGAATTACATCTTCGACAAGATTATGGCGGCGGGCGCGGAATACGACATCAAGCCGTTTGGCATTCGTGCGATGGATTCGATGCGGTTGGAAAAGGGCTACAAGCTTATACCGCGAGAGCTTTCGATTGAATATGGCGCGCATGAAAGTGGGCTGGGGCGGTTTATCAGCACGAAGAAGCCCCATTTTCTGGGACGCGAGGCACTGCTCGCGTGGCAAGCGAAGCCGCTGCTCAACACGCTCGTCACGCTGGAGGTTCATGATGTAACCGATGCCGATGCGCGCGGCTCTGAGCCCGTTTATGCCGGTGATACGCTCATCGGACGCGCCACGTCCGGCGGCTATGGCTGGCGCACGGGCAAGTCGCTCGCTTTGGCGATGCTTGCACCTGACCATGCGGTTTTGGGGAGTGAAGTGGAAATAATGATCCTTGGTCAGCGCCACCGCGCCACCGTGATTATCGATTCGCCCTATGACCCTGAGAACTTGGCGCTAAAGGCATAATCATGTCGCGTTACGAGGCCATATCAGAACTGCTGAACGCTGATCGCGCTGGCTATAGCCTACCACGCGAGCTGTATGTGAGCGAGGCTGCCTTCGCGTTCGACACACAAGCGGTGCTCGCGTCAGTCTGGTTGTATGCCTGCACGGTCGCGCACATCAAAGCGCCTGGCGATTATTTTGTCTTTGAGCTCGCCCATAACTCAATCATCATCGTGCGTGGGCGGGATGGGGAGGTGCGCGCCTTTTATAACTCATGCCGCCATCGTGGCGCGCGACTGTGCGAGGCGCAGCGCGGTTCTGCAGCACGGATTATGTGCCCCTATCATCAATGGACATACGGGCTCGATGGAAAGCTGCTTGCGGCGCGCAGCATGGCTGAGGATTTTAGCAAGAGTGATTACAGCCTATCGCCAGTCGCGTGCGAGAATGTAGGCGGGCTGATTTTTATCTGCCTGAGCGATACTCCACCACCGATTGACCGCGTCAAGGCTGATATTGCGGAACAGATTGCGGTCTATGACCTTGAGCATTGCAAGGTCGCGGTGCAGGACAATTACATCGAGCATGCCAATTGGAAACTGGTGATGGAGAACAACCGAGAATGCTATCACTGCGATGTCGGCCACCCCGAGCTCATCAGCGTGCTCGGCACCTATGGCTTTGGCAAAGGGCTTCCCGAAGATGGCGCGGCTGATGTCGTTGATGACCGCGCTTATGATGCGCTGGTGGACGCCAAGCGTGCCGAGTGGAGAGCGCTTGGCATTTATCGCGAGTTGATAGAGTTTCCTGATGGCTGGTGGCATCGCATCGCGCGGCTCCCGCTCGCGAATGGGGCGGTGACGCAGTCGATTGACGGCAAACTGGCGTCTAAGAAGCTCATCGGGCCGTTTACTAAGCCCGAAACGTCGAGCCTCTCGGTGTGGACACAGCCCAACAGCTGGCACCATTTCTGTTGCGATCATGTTGTGACCTTCTCGCTGACACCGCTCGCCGCCGATAAGACACTGTTGCGGACAAGCTGGCTTGTGCACGAGGATGCGGTTGAGGGTGTGGATTATGACCCTGCACATATCGCCGCGCTCTGGCGTAAGACCAATACGCAAGATGGGCATTTTTCCGCACTCAATCATCAAGGTATTCGCACAGACGGTTATCGTCAGGGCCGTTATGCCGTGGAGGAGAAATTGGTGGAGGATTTTAAGGCGTTCTATGTCGATCAAGCGAAAGCTGCGCTGGCAGATGAGCGCTCTAAATGACCCGATTTAGCGCCTTCAGTCTCTTCTCCAAAGCGTTAGGCGGCCATCAAGATTGGCCGGAGCAATGGCCGGATGCAGCCCCCAAACCTGCATATGATGTGATCATCGTTGGGGCAGGGGGGCACGGGTTGGGTGCGGCCTATTACCTCGCCAAGAAATATGGCGTCAGCAATGTCGCGGTAATCGAGAAAGGGTGGCTCGGCGGCGGGAATACGGGGCGGAACACGACGATCATTCGCTCGAATTACCTCTACGACGAAAGCGCACATCTTTACGATCATGCCGTCAAGCTCTGGGATGGCTTGAGCCAGGAGCTGAATTACAACGTGATGTATTCAAAGCGGGGCGTGATGATGCTCGCGCACAATGTCCATGACGTCCAGAGTTTCAAGCGTCACATCCATGCCAACCGGCTCAATGGCGTGGATAATGAATGGCTCACACCAGAACAGGCCAAGGCCTATTGCCCACCATTGAGTATTGATCCGAACGCGCGGCATCCGGTGCTGGGTGCGGCGTTGCAGCGGCGTGGTGGCACTGCGCGGCATGATAGCGTGGCTTGGGGCTATGCGCGCGGTGCAGCGGCGTTGGGCGTGGACATTATCCAGAATTGCGCGGTCACTGGCATTCGGCGCGGAACGGATGGCGCTGTGGAAGGCGTGGAAACCGACCGCGGCTTCATTGGCGCCAAGAAGATTGGCGTTTCCGCAGCGGGGAACACCTCCGTCGTCATGAATATGGCTGGGTTGACCTTCCCGCTGGAGAGTTACCCCTTGCAGGCGCTTGTCTCAGAGCCCGTCAAGCCTATCTTCCCTTGCGTGGTGATGTCGAACACGGTGCACGCTTATATGAGCCAGTCGGACAAGGGCGAGCTAGTCATCGGTGCGGGAACCGACCAATATCTGAGCTATTCGCAGCGCGGCGCACTCCATATCGTTGAGCATACGTTGGCGGCGATCAACGAGATTTTCCCGATTTTCTCGCGGATGCGGATGTTGCGTACGTGGGGTGGGATTGTCGATGTGACTCCTGACCGCTCTCCGATATTGGGTCAAACGCCGGTTCCGGGACTTTACGTCAACTGCGGCTGGGGCACCGGAGGCTTTAAGGCCACTCCGGGCGCCGGTGATTTGCTCGCGTACACGATCGCGCGCGATGAGCCGCACCGCATCAACGCACCGTTCACCCTTGATCGGTTCCGCAATGGCCGATTAATCGATGAGGCTGCGGCCGCAGCGGTGGCACACTGATATGATGCTGATCCACTGCCCATATTGTGATGAAAAGCGCCCCGAGATTGAGTTCGCTTATGGTGGCGAGGCGCATATTGCACGCCCGGAGAACCCCTCGGCACTGAGCGATGATGAGCTTGAGAGCTATCTCTTCATTCGCGCCAATCCGCGCGGGCGGCATCACGAGCGTTGGCGACATATTCACGGCTGCGGCCGCTTCTTCAACGCCGTGCGCGATACCGTATTTGATAAATTCGAGACCACTTATAAAGCCGGGGAGCCACGCAGATGAGTGGCTATCGTGTTGAGAAACTGGGACGGATTGATCCCGCGCGCGTCATATCTTTTACGTTCGATGGCAAGGGTTACACTGGCAGTGCGGGCGATACGCTCGCCTCTGCGCTGCTCGCAAACGGTGTGATGCTCTTTGGGCGGTCATTCAAATATCACCGCCCGCGCGGCGTGTTGGGGGCGGGAAGCGAGGAGCCGAATGCGCTGGTCTCGGTGCGGCGCGGGCCAGGTCGTTTTACGCCAAATCTGCGCGCAACCTCAGTAGAGCTCTACGATGGGATGGTTGCCGAGAGTCAGAATCGATGGCCTTCGCTCCGCTTTGATGCAGGTGCGATCAATGATCGGTTGAGCATGTTCTTTCCAGCGGGGTTTTATAACAAAACCTTCATGTGGCCGCGTTCGTTTTGGGAGCGGGTCTATGAGCCCGCAATCCGGCGTATGGCGGGGCTGGGCAATCCACCGACGGAGGTTGATCCTGATCATTATGACGCGACGTTTGCGCACTGCGATGTGCTGATCGTCGGCGGAGGGCCAGCAGGTCTTGATGCTGCCCTCGAAGCAAGCGGCTCACACAAAACTGTCATTCTGATTGATGAGCAGGGTGAGCTCGGCGGCGGCGCGCTGAGCGATCCGACGCTGTGGCCTTGGCTGGAGCGCACACGCACGGCGCTCGCCGCCGCTTCCAACATCCGCATTTTGACCCGCACGACCGCGTTCGGTTATTATCATGACAATTTCATCGGCGCGGTTGAACGGCTGACAGATCATCTGTCCGTTCTGCCGGATAGCGCGCGCGAGAAGCTGTGGCGCATTCGTGCGACCGAGGTGGTTTTGGCGCAAGGCGCCATCGAGCGGCCTCTCGTGTTTGATGGCAATGATGTGCCTGGCGTCATGCTGAGCAGCGCCGCTCGGACATGGCTGCATCGTTATGGGGTCGCGGTGGGAAAACGCGTTGTGTTGATGGCGTCGCACGATAGTGGGTGGCATGATGCGTTGGCTCTGGCGCGCGCGGGGGTCGGCATAGCGGCGATTGTTGACGTGCGATCCGACATTGCGGCCAATCTCGCAGAGGAGGCCGATCAGGCGGGAATTGCGGTGCATCTTGGCGCGAGCGTCATTGGCGTTGGCGGGAGACATGCAGTGCAGAGTGTCACAATCGTTGACGGCACCGAGCACCAGACCTCCATAGCCTGTGATGCACTGCTCATGGCCGGTGGTTGGACGCCGAGCGTGCACCTCTGGTCGCACAGCAAGGGTAGTTTGAAATGGGATGAGGTTTGGGGAGCTTATCTGCCGGATCACCCTAATGAAAATGTAACGTGCGCAGGCGCCTGCGCTGGCGCTTGGGATTTTGGGAACGGCAAGGTTGTCGCGACGCTTCCCTCGCCAAAGCCGCTCCATCAAACGAAGGCGTTTGTCGATTTTCAGAATGACGTAACGTCTAAGGATATCAAGCTCGCCGTGCGGGAAGGGTTCAAATCTATCGAGCACATCAAGCGATACACGACCAATGGCATGGCGACCGATCAGGGCAAAACCTCGAACATCAATGGGCTGCACATCGCATCTGAGGTGCTGTCGCTGCCCGTTACCGCCATCGGCCTCACCACCTTTCGCCCGCCGTATACGCCGCAGACATTCGGTGCACTGGCTGGCCATATGAAGGGAGCTCTGTTTCAGCCAACGCGCAAATCGCCGATTGACGGCTGGGCGGAGCAGCAGGGTGCGGTGTTTGAACTCGTCGCGCAATGGCGTCGCGCGCGATATTTCCCTCATTCCGGTGAGGGTATGCTCGCCGCCGTTAACCGCGAATGTCGTGCTGTGCGGACGGGTGTTGGTATTTTCGACGCCTCGACGCTTGGCAAAATTGAGGTGGTGGGGCCGGATGCCGCCGAGTTCCTCAATCGCATGTATACCAATCCTTGGAAGTCACTCGAACCGGGGCGTTGCCGCTACGGCCTGCTGCTGAAGGAAGACGGTTTTATTGCGGATGACGGCGTTTCCGCGCGGCTATCCGTAGATCGTTTTCATCTCACGACCACCACCGGCGGCGCAGCGCGTGTGCTCAATATGATGGAGGATTACCTTCAGACGGAATGGCCTGATCTCGACGTTTGGCTCACGAGTACCACCGAACAATGGGCGGTAATTGCGTTGCAAGGGCCGCGCGCGCGCGATGTTCTGCTGCCTTTGGTCGAGGGCATTGATCTTTCGCCCAGCGCCTTCCCGCACATGGCCGTGCGCCGGGGGATGATCTGCGGAGTGCCAACGCGTTTGTTTCGTGTCAGTTTTACGGGCGAGCTCGGCTTTGAAATCAACGTGCCTGCCGCCAATGGCCGCGCGGTGTGGGAGGCAATCATGGCGGCGGGTGCCGCGCATGACGTCACCCCCTATGGCACAGAAACGATGCACGTTTTACGTGCGGAAAAAGGCTATATCATCGTCGGGCAGGATACCGATGGCACCGTTACGCCAATGGATGCAGGACTAAGCTGGGCAATCGGCAAAAAGAAACCTGACTTTGTCGGCAAGCGCGCGCTCGCACGTCCAGACATGTTACGCGCTGATCGCAAGCAGCTCGTCGGGCTGCTTACCGATGATCCAAACGAGGTGCTTGAGGAAGGTGCGCAGATTGTGGTTGACCCCAACCAGCCTATCCCGATGACGATGATCGGGCACGTCACCTCCTCTTATTGGAGCGATACGCTGGGCCGCTCGATTGCTCTCGCGGTCGTGGAGGGTGGGCAAAGCCGGATGGGTGAAACGCTGAATATCCCGATGCCAGGGAGAACGATCCGCGCAAAAGTGTGCAATTCTGTCTTCTATGATGTGGACGGAGGGCGGCTCAATGACTGATGCAGCCTATCGCATAGAGCCTTTGCCGGCTGACGCTGCTGATTTTGATGGCGTCAGCATCTCGGCCGCACCCGCATATGCACGCTATGTATTACGCGGTCGTGATGCCGCGGTGCTCGAAGCGGCAACGGGCCTGAAACTACCCTCCGCCATCGGCCAATCGGTGGCGGGAGTTGCGAAACTTGGGCCGGATGAATGGCTCGCGATTCTCCCGGTAACTGCGCCGCTCGGGCAATCTGACGGTCAGCCTATCAGTGTGGTTGATGTCAGCGACCGCAGTGTCGGCATCATCGTTGAGGGAACACGCGCGATCACGGTGCTGAGCGCGGGTTGCCCGTTAAACCTTGCGCAATGGCCTATCGGTCGGGCGAGCCGCACGATATACGAGCTGGTTGAAGTGACCATTGTTCGGGAGAGTGAAACCCGGTTCGCTGTCGATGTTTGGCGGAGCTTTGCGCCTTGGCTTTGGGGAGCGCTCTGTTCGGCAGCTGCGGGCTAGTCGGCAGCCTTATCGCGGAGGGTCGTCGGCCCAGATCAATTGCGGCTTCACCCAAGGCAAGGCATCCACAAGCGGCGGGAATGTTTTTTCACGCAGCACCGTGCGGGCGAGCGCAGCAGTTTTTGCGGGTAAATCGCCCAATTCTCCTGTTCGCGCCACGACTTGCACCCGCCGAGAGAAGCCGCCGCGCGTCATTGGGGCGACGCGCAACTTCGGCAAGAGCGACGTTTGTGCGGCAATACAGAGCAATGACGTAATGCTCCACCCAAGCCCGAGCGCCACCAACGAGAGCTGCTGGTACGTCATATCCACTTCGATCACATCCGGCAGTTTCAGCTTCATGCGCACGATTTGCCGTTCAATGCGCTGCCCCATGCCCGTATCGAGCGCGTAGCGGATGAATGGTAGGTTATTAATCGCCTCGATCGGCTCAACCGGTCCGCTATAGTCCGATGGAAAAACCAGAACGAACGGGTCTTCCACAACATCATGATGGTCTAACCCGCCAACCTTCTCAAGCATATTGCTCCCCGTGACGAGCATGTCGTAACGACGAGAGAGAAAATCGTCATGCTGCATTACCGAGATACCTGAGCGTATTTTCCAACGCCGCACTTCCATGCCATGATTTTCCATGAGGGGTGCAGTCAGTTGAGCGGCAAGACTTTCCGACATTCCGATCGTGATATGATCGAGCGGTAATTGCGCGCCTTCCCGCACGTCATCATAAACCTTTTTTGCGTCAGCAATCAGCCGTTGCCCGCGCTCAAAAAGCGCCTTTCCGCTTGCAGTCAACCCGAGCGGTCGCAACGATCTATCGAAGAGCGGCGCGCCAACGCCGAATTCAAGTTTGGCGATCGATTGGGAAACTGCCGATTGTGTTAACCGGAGATGGTGCGCGCATTGCGTCATCCCACCCAGCTCAACAGTCAGCATAAAAATTTCTATGGTGTGAAGGTCGAATTCACTCGGCAGCCGCATGACGTTCTCCTCTTGCGACAACGGTATAATCAATAATGCTATAGATTAAAATAATATATTCTTATGCAATCGCCCGTCCCTTACCGTCCCGAGCTTACTCTCGCTGCTTGCGAGGATGCAGACCAAAGCGGCTTATCAGCCAGCTTCGGAAAACCGCAATTGCAGGGTCGGCGAGATCATCGGCGTGCAGTTTGAGGTAATAGCCAAAGCCGTCATCAACCGACATTTCATAAGGCATCACCAGTCGACCGTCAGCGATCTCCGCCGCAAACATATCAAAATCACCCAGAAAAACGCCATCGGCTGCCATCGCAAATTGAGCGGCTGCGATTGCCGTGTCGAATGCAATCCCGCCATCGGTCGCGATATTTAGTCCACATTGCCGGGCGAATGTGGCCCAGAGCAAGTCTCGCGGCTGACCATCGAGTTTGACGTGGAGCAAATCTTGGTTCGCCAGAAACGCCTCAAGGGATTGCCCCACGCTCGCGGCGGCCGTTTGCGGCGAACACAGTGGCGACACACGAACGTCCCAAAGGAAATCTGTCACTTGGTCATCTACATTGGGACGGTCGAAGACGATCGCCATATCAAGGTTTGTCGTGGGAAGGCCGGTGACATGTGTGCTGGAAACGTCAATCCGAATGTCGGGATGTTGCGTATGAAAATCGCGTAACATAGGCAATGCGAGCTGCTGGAGGAGCGACGGCGGGATGTGGATGCGGAGCGCGCGGCTCGCGACGTTGTCATCGCGGATCGCATTAAGCGACAACTCAAGGCGATCAAGACACTTGCTGACCACTGGCAGCAGCTCGGCTCCAGCAGCGGTGAGAACCAGCTTCGAGGCATCTCGGTCAAACAATGGTTTGCCTAGGAGCTCCTCAAGCCCGATCACGTGACGACTCATCGCGCTTTGTGATACAGAAAGCGCTACCGCCCCTTTGGTAAAGCTCATATGTTGGCCGACTGCATCAAAGGCGCGCAGCGCGTTGAGCGGGAGCCATCGTCGGTTAATCGAATTTCGAGTTGAAATTGGTAGGGCCTCCCGCGCACAAATCGTCGGCACATAGTTCCACCCACCAACCGTTAATGCAAGGCTATTTGGGATTTTAATCCCCAATTTGACATGGGCGTATACGAAAATGGGATTGTGCAGGGGCGCGATCGTCGTTCACCGTCTCCATAGCATTTTTGATCGGAGGTTGGGGTACGTGGATTTTAAGAGTATAGGGGCTGCATTTGGTGCGCGTGTTGGTGGGCATTGCCTGCCCCAGATGCTCTACACCGATCCAGCAATCTTCGAATTCGATATGGAGGCGATTTACGCGACCAGCTGGTTGATGGCTGGTTTCGAGGTCGAGCTGCCGACTCCTGACAGCTATCTCTCCATGTTGATCGGGAAATGGCCCGTCATCATCGTCAAGGACCGTGCTGGAGATATTCGCGCGTTCCACAACAGTTGTCGCCATCGCGGATCAATGATTTGCCCGATTGGACACGGTGCCGCACCGAAGCTGGTTTGCCCTTACCACCGCTGGACATACAATCTGGACGGATCGCTTTTCGCGGCTGGGCGAATGTCTGATGACTTTGACAAAGCCGAACATGGGCTCAACCCTGTTGCGCTTGAATGCGTGGAAGGTGTGATGTTCGTGTGCCTTGCAGAAACGCCCCCATCATTTGACGCATTTCGTGAAACATTGGCCAAATATGTTGCACCGCACCGCTTCAAAGACGCGAAGATCGTTGCGGAAAGCACGCTTATTGAAAATGCCAACTGGAAGCTGGTGATGGAAAACGCGCGCGAGTGCTATCATTGCGGAACAGGCCATCCCGAATTATCCAAGAGCTTCCCAGTCAATATGTCAGCTCATTTCGAT
>JAYVZY010000148.1:0-2658 GCA_043782885.1 Sphingomonadales bacterium
GTCCATACAGCCTATTTTGATGACGCTGGGCCTCAGGCGGGCGCGGTCAACCATATCTATGCACGGCTGGGGCATCCCGGTTTAGATTTTCTCGAAAAGCGCCTTGCTGCGATTGACGGTGCGGAAGACGCTGTCGCCTATTGTAGCGGTATGGCAGCGCATTCGAGCATCGCGCTTGCACATGTGCGCGCCGGCGACAGCGTGCTGCACGGACGCCCCATCTATGGCGGTGTTGATCTGCTTTATAACAGCATCATGCCACAGTTCGGATCGTTCGCGTCAGCATATCTGGATGGCACTGACGCGTTGGACGTGCGTGCGGCGGCGGATCGAGCACTGGCGCACGGCCCGCTCAAACTGATCATCGCAGAAACACCTGCGAACCCGACCGCAGCATTGGTTGATCTGGACCTCATGGTGCGCCTTGCCGATGAGATTGGCAGCAGGCAAGCGAGCCGACCACTCGTGGTGGTTGACAATACGCTGCTCGGCCCGTTTGCGCAGCGCCCGATCGAGCATGGCGTCGATTTGTGTATGACATCACTTACGAAATATTGCGGTGGTCACAGCGATCTGCTGGCGGGCGGGATCAGCGGGCGCAAGGAGTTGATTGCGCCGCTGCGATTGCTCCGGACGACCTGGGGCAATCATCTTGACCCATACACATCGTGGCTGGTGTTGCGCTCGCTCGAGTCCGTTCATGTCCGCACGGAGCGCGCCATGAGCAATGCGCGGTCTGTCGCGGAGTATTTGCGTGACCATCCCAAAGTGGCGGGTGTTACCTATCTCGGCTTTCTGGCTGAAGGAACGCGACACCGGACGGTCTATGATCGGCAATGCAAAGCGGCAGGATCTACATTCTCTCTCCATCTCCACGGAGGTGAAGCGGAGGCCTTCAGGATGCTGGATGCGCTGCAGCTGATGAAAATGGCGGTTAGCCTGGGAGGGTCAGAAACGCTGATCTGCCATTCCGCGAGCACGACCCATTATGCGGTGCCACTTGAGCAAAGGCTGGCTGGCGGGATCACCGACGGCACGATCCGGCTTTCGATCGGGCTGGAACATGTTGATGATTTGATTGCCGATCTGGCGCAGGCACTGGAGGCGGTGTGATGAACCTAAATTTTACTGGAAAAGACATCTGTGCGATTGACGGAACTCGGAGCGCAGCGGACAAAAGCTATGACGTCGTGGTGATTGGCGCCGGGCCAAGCGGGATTGCGGCGGCTGTCGAAGCTGCCTTGGCTGGGAAGTCGGTTCTGCTCGTTGACGAAAATCCCGTATCTGGCGCGCTCATGGGCAATGACGTGCCACTCTATTTCGGTGGGAGGATGACCGCTGCAACGCAGAACAGCGAGCGGATGCTGGAAGCTATTTTTATGAGCGAAGCCGCACTTGAATCGGCGATGGACGCGGGTGTAGAGGTGCTGCTCGGCACAAGTGCATGGGGTGTGTATCGCAACGGTGCGGGTGTCGCGAGCTTGCCCGAGCAAGTGGTGGGGCTCGCCGATGCTAATAAATCTTGGCTCGTGGCATTTGACAGGCTGGTGCTGGCTACTGGAGCGCGTGATCTTGCGATGGCTTTTCCCGGCTGGAACCAGCCTGGCGTCATGGGCGCGGCGGCGTTGCAGATGCTCTTGGTTCGCTATGATGCGTTTTCCGGACGGCGCGTCCTCGTGCTCGGCTCGCATGATCTGGCGCTGGAAACGGCTCTCGTTGCACAGGAACGCGGTCTTGAGGTTGTTGGGCTGGTTGAGGTGCGGGACGCGCCGCAAGGCAGCGCTGACCTTGTTTCCAGGCTAAAGATGGCCGGCATTCCTATCTTGTGCGGCCAGCCGATCGCGTCTGCCAGGGGAGGAATCGACGGTATTGAGGGAGCGACACTCGCTAACGGCGAAGAGATTGTTTGTGACACAATCTGCGTCGCGATCGGCCTCGTACCTTCGATCGAACTGGTGGATGCGATGCATGGCGCACGCGCGCTCAACCCGATGCGCGGCGGCTATATCCCTGCCGGCGAGACGTCAATTTCAGCCGTTGGTGATTGCGCTGGTCTGGTAGATACCGGGTTTGACCATATTGCCTACCGCATGGAGTGGATGCGTGCGCTCTCTGCGATCAGTGCGTCAGACACGATCATTTGCCAGTGCGAGGACGTCACCCGGGCTGATCTCATTGGCGTGCAGCCACCCAATTACCTTACCCGCCCGCCTGCCATGTGCGCGCGTTCGCTCGATACGTTGCTGACCGATGGCCCGGCTCATCCCGATCAGATTAAACGCCTGACGCGCGCGGGCATGGGCGTTTGTCAGGGCCGCCGCTGCCGCGATCAGGTGGCGATGGTGCTGGCGATTGAAGCCGGCACGCCGTTTGGCACGATTCCGCTGGCGTCACACCGTGCGCCTGTCCGCCCCTTGCCGCTCAAAATCATCGCAGATTGGCACGAGAGCGCAGCGATGACGGCGGCATGGGATGTGTGGTTCGGCATCCCTACTCAATGGGTGCCCGTTGAGGATATTGGCACTGTTCATGAGGATGAGCACCGGCAGATGCTCTATACGGGGATGTACGAATGAGTGGTTCGGACGTCGTGATCGTCGGTGGCGGCGTGACCGGTCTGAGTGCGGGCTGGTGGCTCGCCCGTTCCGGCGTTAAAGT
>JAYVZY010000149.1:0-1829 GCA_043782885.1 Sphingomonadales bacterium
GACGGCAGCGTCGTCTTTCTCTCCGGCGAATATGTCGGCCATGCGGGCATTTTTCGGCTTTACGGCACGTGGTTTCAATCGCTGTTTACCGACGGCAACGAGGGGCCGATTGACGGTTTCCTGCTCGATCATTTCCAGATGCAGGACGTGATTACGGTGGCACCAGATCGCCAAACTGCCAAGGGCCGGTTCCGGGGGATGCTCTTTGGCGGATACCATGAAAGCCGAAGCAAGCCAGACGGCATACCCCTCCAGTTCATGGAGGCAGGCATTTACGAGAATGATTATGTTCGCGAAGATGGTGCCTGGAAGATCAAGCGGCTGGATTATATGATGCAATGGCAAGGCGATTATGAAACCGGCTGGGCCAAAACCATCGCCCACCTCCAGCCAGCCGTGGTGTGCTATCCCGAGAACCCGCACGGGCCAGACTTTATTCTGCCGTCAGAGAAAATCCGCCAAACGTGGCCGCATCGCCAAGACGTGCCCATGCATTATGCGCACCCCAAATTCGGCGCAGTACTGGCAGGTGAGGCGTAATAACGTAGCGGCCGCACCAAGCTCGGTGCATCACCGCGCCGCCTCTTCGAGAAGAAAGGCATTCACCGCATCCGGCGCATCAAACATCACCATATGGCCGCTGTTGACCACCGCTGTCCGCCATGTTGGGTCTGCTGCGGCACGATCGTAGAATTTCTTGAACGTGGCAGGTGCGCCATGATCGGCATACACATAGCTGTGATTTTTGATGAGGTGCTCATCACCGCTCAGGTGGATCGGCTCCAGCAACGTCAGCAGCGGCTGACGCACGCTGGTGTCAGTCAGTCCCGGACACGGCAACGGCCCTACAAGGCCGGGGGAGGCACGCTGAGCATCGATATAATGCTTGCGCTCAAAATCAGTCGCAATGTCCCACAGCGCCTCACCATCGCGCGGCAGAAAGGCATCGAGATAGACTAAAGTTTGGATCTGCGCCGCGCGCTGCGCCGCCACGCCGGTGATAACCATCCCTCCATAGCTGTGGCCGACAAGAACGATTTTTTGCAGATAGTTGTCGTCGATCACCTTGAGGACATCATTGATATGATCGGTAAGGGTGATTGCGCCTGAGCGCTCCGCCACGCGCGTGCCCAGACCTTTCAGGGCAACGACATAGACTGTCTGCCCCTCCGCACGTAACGCCGCCGCCGTGCCATCATACGCATGGATCGAGCCCCACGCGCCATGAACGAGGACATAGGTTGTAAGTTTGGTTGTAGCTTGTCCTTGGGCGAGCGTCATGATTTTTTCTTCCTTCTGTAGATCAACCCGCCTTAGCCCATTCATGGCGCGATCAGCACTTTACAGTCGTGGGTTCGGCTGCGCAGCGCCTCAAAACGCGCGGGTGTATCGGCGAGGGTGATCGTATCGGTGACGAGGAGGCGCGGCTCCGCTGCCCCGGCGTCGAGCGCATCAAGCGCCGCTTCAAATTCGCCGCGCGTGAAAAACGCGGATGTGATGAGGCGGATTTCCTTCGAGAGCATCGCAAAACTGTTGAATGTGTCGGGCTTGGTGCAGAGGCCGAGGAGGAGGATGGTGCCGCGTTTGCGCACTTGATCAACGGCCTGCGCGATGAGTCCGGGGAGGCCAACGCACTCAAACACAATATCCGCTTTACCGCCGAGAGCGCGCTCCGCACTGCCAATGGAGTCATCAGGGTCAACGGCAAATCCGGTTGCGCCCATACCCAGCGCGCGCTCCTGCTGGTACGTCGAAATGTCTTGTATGACCACATCCGCTGCGCCCCGGCGTCGTGCCCAGAACGCAACCGCCAGCCCGATTGGCCCGGC
>JAYVZY010000150.1:0-7158 GCA_043782885.1 Sphingomonadales bacterium
GGCAAGGGCTATGCGCTCGCCTTTGGCTGTGATCACCTGCGACCAAACCCACCGCAGTGTGTGCTCATTATCGATGCTGATTGCGTTCCTGACCGGGGCGCGATTCCGCTTCTCGCGCGCACAGCACACGCGTCCGGCCGCCCCGTTCAAGCGCGCAATGGTTTGACAGCGCCGCCGGACGCGGCGCCGATGGTGCAAATATCGAATTTCGCTTTCTTGATGAAAAATTTTGTTCGTCAGCGGGGTGGGGTACACTTGGGCGGACCCGCGTTAGTGACCGGCACAGGTATGGTCTTCCCCTGGTCGATCATTGCCACGGCACCATTGGCGTCGGGCAACATCGTAGAAGACTTGGCGCTCGGCATTTATTGTGCGCGGATTGGTGCAATGCCACTTTATTGCGATCAGGCGCGGGTCTGGAGTGCGGCGGCTGATCAAGCCGAGACCCTTACCCAACGGCGGCGGTGGGAACATGGCTTTCTCTCAACCGCGCGCAGCTATGGCGTGCCGTTGATCGCGGAGGGCTTGGGACGCGGGCGCTGGTCACTTATTTATCTGGGATTGCATTTGCTTGTGCCGCCATTGACTCTGCTCTTGCTGATTGGCGTCATGACGTTAGGCGTGCTGGGTGTGCTGTGCTTAGCTGGAGCGGGGTGCGGAGCACTCTTCGCTCTCTCAGTCTTGATGGCACTGGGTGGCGCGCTCACGTTGCTGTCTTGGGCCCGGTTTGGTCGTTCTGCGCTTGCAGCAAAAACACTGATTCAACTGCCGCTTTACGTGCTTTGGAAAATTCCCGTCTATCTTGGCTTTCTCAAAAAGCGCGAAACGGATTGGGTGCGCACAAAGCGCGCTGGTGAATAGCACCTGCGCGCACCCTACAGCAGAGCCTAAACTTAAATCGGCGATGCCGGCGATTTGGCTGGGGACGGCTCATATCCAGGTTGATATTGCAGCTTGGCGGCATCACGCGCTTGCTTAAGGCGTGCCTCGCCGATTTTGGTCAGCTTTTCATTCCGGATTGATTGCACGGCCAAGGGGCGCACTTGATCCTCCGGAACGCGAAGCGGTTCTTGCCCGGTGATCGCGCCCACAATCACCTTATTCCCCGATGGTGTTACAAAAGGCTCGCCTGCCGGTAGGCTGGTGATCTGTTTCAGCATTGCTGGGGGAACCGCACCTGAATCCAGTGCACCAGAGCCGCGCTCAAATTTAATGCCAATCTTTGTCAACGTCGCCATCACCGCTGCCATAGTGTGATCACCTTCCAGTGCTTTCAACTGGCCGATGTCAGCGGGTCGATCAAACTGAATCTGATCCATCTTATATCGCGTCCGTCCTGCGAAAATGCTTGGATTACTCGCAACGTATTTATCAATTTCGTCAGCCGTCGGAACGGGGATGCTGTCCGCCGATTTTTTGGCAAACATGCGCACCAACAAATCCTCGTTCATCCGTCGTTGTTGTGATATATACGACGGGTCACGATCTAACCCTTGTTCCTTCGCGGCCTGCGCCAACAATCGGCGGTCAATTTCCTGTTGCAAGACTTGCTTCATCACCATCTTTTTATCGGCCCCATCAGGGATGCGCGCGCCGTTAAGGCCCGCATTGAGCTCGTCGAGCGTGATTTCCTCGCCATTGACGACTGCGGCCACTTGTCCCGTCGCCTTTTTGCTGCAACCGGCCGTCGTTAGCATCAACGCCAGCGCCGCCATTCCCGCGATAGTCTTAATGCTCTGATTCACCGCAATTCTCCAATCTGAAACGTTTCTAAACGAGGGTGTAGTCTTGGTGTTGCCCCTGCTAAGCCCTCATGCTATTGTGGGTTATGCGCAGTTGTCGTGCTTTAGCAATGGGGAAATTTTTTGGAAACCATCTTTGACTGGATTTCAATTGCCATATTTTCTGGCCTGATTGTTCTTTTCCTCCATCGCTCGTCGCAGGCTGTGCCGAAAGATGAGCTCTGGCAGTATCTTTTACCCTCCGTCGGATGCGCAGTCGCGAATTACCTTGGCAACTCAGTGCATTGGGGGCTGGGCGCGCTCGCGATCATTGCTGTGCTCGGATTTGTATGGTTCGTGCTCAAACCGTTAGACGGCTGGTCAAATAATCAATCCCACTGAATCGCTGCGCGGATCAGCCAGAAATGAGCAGTTTATGAGCCGCTGGATTAAGGCTCTTCACCAACGCAACGATGAACTTCTCGATATATGGCAAGGTTGATCCGGCATCAGACACCGGCGATGACACCCGCACAAGAATGCCATCAGGAATGATGCCCCGGATATTCGCCCGCATCACTGCCGCCCGTTGACCCGACCATTGTGTGGGCATTTCAGTGCCAATACGTGTCCAATACAACACCTGCTCAGACCGTGAGACGCCCTCAGCGCTAAAATAGCGTGCGGGAATTGGAGCGTGCGTGCCAATGGGCATCTGCACGATCTTCGTTTCGCTCAAGCGATAGCCACCCGCTGGATAGCACACTTCAGGCCGGTGAAGTTGCAGCATGCCGTTTTGGGAATTGCTGTATGCTATGCACAACATCATCACTGGCAAATTATCGGCCGTGTACACCCGCGTCAAAATATCATTGTATAACGCATCCTTCATAGGGTCGGCTGCGGGCAACACCAAGCCGCTCGATGTCGCATAGGTCCATTGATCAATTTTTGGGGCAATCAGTTTGTCGAGCGACCCTTTGGCGAGAGGCGGAAGGACGACCTTCGGATCACGCGCAAAAGCGAGTGCTGCGGTCGCAACCAACGCGCCGCCCATCAGCATATGGCGGCGCGAAACGCCGGTTTCGTAACCGCTGTGCAGGGGATGTTCAGTTTCCATGAGCATGAGTTTCACCCGAAAGACGTCGCCAGATTGGCTCGGCAAAATAGTCGAAAGCAAATATTGTCAACAACGCCGTCACAAACATCGTGAGGCCCGCAAAATTATGCAAGAACCCTTGAGCCACCGACTCGCCGGCATGGTAGGTCAGCAATATAAGAATGAGGACGCGAATGAGATTGGCGAAGATGGCTACAGGAATGATCGCCATCATCAAAAACGCAGCATATCGCCAATGAAGTTGGTGGCGCATATACACGTAAAATAACGAGATTGCCGACAACGAGATCAGCGAATTGAGACCCGAGCACGCCGCTGCCACCAACAGTTGGTACTGTCCCACCTGTATTGTTACGCCCGCACCCGCAATTGGATAATCGAAGAGATAGAGAATGTGGATCGCTGCCTGCGAAATCCATATTTTGAGGGGCTGCGTGATCAACGCGACCACCGTATCAGGTGGCGGGAAAGCAAAGAGGAGATAGATAAGCGGAAAGGTTATCACCTTCATCGCCTGGAACCCGACAAAGCTGAACAGTGCGACCATCACCACAGCATACATGATATAGCCCTGAATTTCGATAATTTGCGAGACACTCGCAAAATAATAGAGCACCAACAGCGGGACAAAAAGGGCGAGCACATTGAGTGTGGAAGGTGGCGCTATCTGAGCCTTAATCGCATCCCATTTACGGCTAATCAGCCACAGGCCGGTTGCGACCACTAATGGCCCGTGCGCTCCGGCCTCAGTGCCCCAGCTCAGTTGCGCAACCAATCGCATCGTCGGGAGGAGGATCGCGGCTACTCCAGCCAAAACGAGCCAGTTTCGGATCAGGAACGCCCGCAATGGTGATTGTGTCACAACATCCACACCGAAAACCCTCTTTTCGCTGGCATCAGACTATGCCGAGCGAGCACGATAATTAGTCCTGCCACTCACCGATACTGCTGTGCTGACAATGATACTATTGGGCTAGCAAAACGGTTAAGTCTTTGCAAACCTAAAGGCGGTTAACGAAAAAACATCGCGCAAGTGCTTATAGTTAATGCGCAATTTAGCATATTGCCGCACGCTGAATTAATCGGCGCGTGCCAAGCCCGCAATATGTTGCCACGATCACTCATCATTCTCGGCGCGAATGCACTGGCGTTTGTCGGCGGCGCAGGTTGCGTGACAATTGCATCGCACCGCCCGGCCCATACGCCAGAGCCACACGCCAATGTCGCAGCGCTAGAGACCCGTCACGACACTGCGGCGCCGCGCAGCGATCAGATTTCCGATATTCCGCGCGCTAAGGATGGGCTTTTCTACGTTACGGGCGAGATCAACGGCGCACGCATTCGCTTTGTTGTCGATACGGGTGCGACCGTCGTCGTGCTGACGCCGTCCGATGCGCAATTAGCGGGCCTTACCGCTGACGGCATCGGCAACGGTGCACAAATCCAAACGGTGACCGGCGCGTCCACGATGCGCTGGGCGAAGGCAAATGAAATCAAACTCGCGAACAAAAGCGTCCGCCATGTCGATATTGCTGTCGTTCCGGCTGGGCTGAAGGTGTCACTGCTGGGGCAGAACGTGTTATCTAAGCTCGGAAATATAACACTTAAGGGCGATCATTTGAGCATAAGCTAGGCCGGACTCAAACGCCGAAAATGCCCGATTTTTCATCTGTAACTTCACGACTCGCGCGCATTGCAGCGCCAACCGCAAAAAATCCAAGCAGGAGCATAAACCAAGATGGCGGTTCCGGTATTGCGGAGAGTGGGACATTGTTTAGCGCAAGTTCGATTGGCGGCGGCGTGTTTGGGCTGGGAAGAATGATCAAGTCAGGGTTCAAATCACCAAACGCACCGACAACCGGAAGCGGAGCGAATTGTAGCATGGCGACGTCTTCCGGCGCGTCCAATTGAACGGGAAGTGCAAGCGGCGCTGGCGCAGCTGGCGGACGCGCAAAATTGCTTCCCAAGCTCTGCGAATGCCGGGGCAACAGCGTTAAATGATGTCGAACAAATGTGAGTGGCGCCGGTGGCTGCACAAAAGCGACAAATGCACTTGGCATGGGCGGACCAACGATTGCGGAGCTGAACAGTGCGCGCTGATTGCGTGCGCCGAAACAGAGCGCCATCAAAACGATGAGTAGAACGATGATAAGTCGCTGGCGCTGGAGTTCAAAAAAGTAAGATTTACTGCCCATCGCGAAGGTTTATAATTAATTCATTTTTGTTGCAACACGAAAAATTAGTTAATCGGAAAAGCTCCACATCCCGACGAAATCGATCAGACACACGGCGACACCTGCCCGAATGACGTCGATGCCACTATTGTCAGCGTGGTTCATGCTAGATATGCTCGCAAGCATGTCGGACACGTATGACTTTGTAATTGTGGGGGCTGGGAGTGCAGGTTGTGTGCTCGCAAACCGCCTGTCTGCTGATGGGACGCGGCGTGTGCTGTTGCTGGAAGCTGGCGGGCACGACAAAGGGCCAATGTTCCATATGCCCGCCGGAATTGCCGAGATTCTCCCGTCTGAAAAAGAACATGCTGCCAATTGGAATTATTGGACGGAGCCGCAGCGCCATCTTAATGACCGCCAGATGTACTGGCCGCGCGGGCGTGTTCTTGGCGGGTCATCGTCGATCAACGGCATGGTCTATATTCGTGGCCACGCCAGCGATTACGACCATTGGGCGCAACTTGGCTGCACCGGATGGGACTGGGACAGTGTTTTGCCCTATTTTCGGCGCGCGGAACGTTCGGAACGCGGCGCGTCGGGTCTTCATGGTGGCGATGGGCCTTTGCACACCTCTACCCGTTCGCTTCCTCACCCGTTGATCGACGCCTTTTTAGCGGCATCTGACCAGGCTGGAATTGGCCGAACCGATGACTTCAACGGCCTCACAATGGAGGGCGCTGGCATATATGACTCTACCACGAAGGATGGCCGTCGCTGGTCTACGGCGAAGGCTTATCTTGAGCCCGCAGTAGCCCGCAAAAATCTTGATATTTGGACCAACGTGCTCGTGGAGCGCATCGCGTTCGAGGGGAACCGCGCCACGGGGGCAGTGCTCCGTCGTGGTGGGGCGACTGTAACGGTTCGGGCGGGTGAGGTCATCATGTGTGGCGGCGCTATTAACTCCCCGCAGCTGTTGATGCTCTCCGGGATCGGCCCTGCGGATCAGCTTCGTGCGCTTGGGCTGCCGGTTGTCTATGACAGCCCCGACGTCGGCGCGAACCTGCAAGATCACCTGGATTTGCTGTTGCAGTGGCAGTGCGCGAAACCCATTTCGCTGAACGCCAGCGCCGGCATGATCCCGAAGACGCTGACATTTTTGCAGTGGCTTATCAGCAATAATGGCCTCGGAAGCTATATCCCGACACCGGCTGGCGCATTCTTCTCCTCGCGTGAGGGACTGAGTGCGCCTGATATGCAAATTCATTTTGTCGCGGCGCGTGTCGAGCCGCATGGGCGCGGCGGAATGAAGACGGCGCATGGATTCCAGATGCACGTTTGTCAGTTGCGACCTGAAAGTCGCGGCACAGTCCGGCTCAAGTCTGCTGATCCGGCTACGCACGCTGCGATCGACCCGAACTATCTTTCGGCCCCAGCTGACGTTGATACGCTGCTCATTGGCATTGATGTGGCGCGCCGGATCGCGCGTGCGCCTGCTTTCGATGCGTATCGCGGCAACGAGATTTGGCCTGGTGACGACGTCACGACACGCGAAAGCTTGATCGCCGCATCGCGCGCGTGGGCCGAAACCATCTATCACCCCGTCGGCACCTGCCGCATGGGCGCAGACCCGCAGAGCGTGCTCGATCCAGAGCTGCGCGTGCGGGGGGTCGAGGGGCTTTATGTCGTTGATGCCAGCGTTATGCCAACCCTTATCACAGGGAACACAAACGCGCCGACGATCATGATTGCGGAACGCGCCGCTGACTTAATTCTGGCGGGTTCATGACGCCGTCCACAAGCGGGTTATCCTGCTCTCCGATCCTGCACCAAAATGTTGTGGTCAATGTCTTTTATCTTCGTCACGCCAGTGAGCGCCATCGCCACACGCATCTCGGCTTCGATCAAGTGAATGGCGTGTGATACTCCAGCCTGTCCGTTCGCCGCCAAAGCGTAGGCCCAGGCACGACCGAGCAACACGCCCTTTGCGCCAAGTGCAAGCATCCGCACCACATCAAGCCCCGACCGCACACCTCCATCAACGAGCACAGTGAGCGTGTCGCCCACTGCATCCGTTATCGCTGGCATGGCCTGCGCGGTTGATGGCACGCCATCAAGTTGCCGCCCGCCATGATTGGAAACGACA
>JAYVZY010000151.1:0-1845 GCA_043782885.1 Sphingomonadales bacterium
GCACCGGCAATCTGCGCGCCTGCCAGATTTTGCTCGGCCATACCAAGTTGGAGAGCACGGTGCGTTACCTCGGGGTTGAGGTCGACGATGCGCTCAGCCTGTCGGAGGCAACTGAGGTATAGTGTGATCGGTTGGTGCAACCACCATCAACTGCGAGGGATAAGGCTGCGCAAGCTCGCCCGCGTCCTCACCTGCCAACCACCGCCCATAATCCTCATCATGCAAGATCACCGGCATCGCTTTGGGATGGACCGCACCAACCAGTGGATTGGGCTCACACGTCAGGAACGCAAACACATTGCCCTCATCACTCGGTCGCCAAATCCCGGCGAATGCGAAGATCGGGCGTGACGGGATCGAGAACCAGCGCTGTATGCGTTCCTGCGCAGCCGCTCCCTCGGAGCGCCCTGCTCGCAACGCCTTTTCGCCCTCCCATTCTGAGAAGCTCGTCGCAGGCACAAGACAGCGTTGTTCGGGATTGGCGAGCGTTGCGCGCCAGAACACACTGTCGAGGTTCCGGACATTGACCACGGGGGCCTTGGCATTGGGTGGTGGTGGAAAACCCCAGCGCATGGTGTCGATGATCCGTCGGCCATTGGCGGTGCGGGCAATGTAAGCCTTACGCTTGGGGAAGATGCTCCCTGCTGGTGCGTCTTGGAGTGCTTCGCGCACTTGCGCCGCCATCGCTTTGGCCAGCGCCTTTTCGGCCATGATCTGCATATAATTGGTGCACATAGGGTGCTGAATGCCAGAAGCATGGTGTTTACGCCAGTCTATTTATGTTCTCTTATGTTGCTGTCATGTTCTTTTCGATGGTATCACACCCCTCACGTTTGAGCATGAGGAGTGATTCGGATGAACGAGATGATGGAATGGCAGTGCATTGATGAAGCGCCAAGGGATGGCAGCTTCGTCGATATCTATTGTGTAACCCTCGAGGATATCGGCCTTCGGCTGGATAAAGCCCAATGGCGTTGCGACCGATCGGGGCACGGCTATTGGTATGTCGCCGATTTTACGCACCCGTGCACCCCACATGGGCGGGTCGAGGCAGTCTTCTCGGTGACCCATTTTGTGCCCGCTGGCGCACAGGTACTGGCACCGCCCTTTCCTGAGCTTCGCTCCGATTATATCGATCCCCGTCAGACCAGTTTCGCGTTCCACTGATCGTCATGCGGCGGCCCGACACCATTGAGCATCTTTATCTCGATTTTGATGGGTTCTTCGCCTCGGTCGAGCAGTTGCGCGATCCGCGGTTGCGCGGGCGTCCGGTCGGGGTGATCCCTTATGTCGGGGGGCGCACCTGTATCATTGCCTGCTCCCGCGAGGCCAAGGCACGGGGCGTGCAGAACATCATGATGGTTGACGAGGCATTGGCCAAATGCCGTGACCTCGTGCTGGTGCCGCAAAAGCCCGATCTCTACCGTAGGGCCCATAATGCACTGGTGAGTGTGATTGGTTCGGTCATCCCGATAGACCAAATCAAGTCGATTGATGAACTGTCCTGCCTGCTCGATGCGGCGGCGCGCCGTGCGCCGTCGGATACCGCGCATAACATCAAACAGGCGATCCGTTACGAAATTGGCGCGACCGTCACCTGCTCGATTGGCTTTGCCGCCAATCGCCATCTCGCCAAAATCGCAGGCGGCACGCAAAAGCCCGATGGTCTCTCGATCTGGCGGCCCGATGAGGCGGAGAAACAGCTCCACAAGCTCAAGCTCGACGACATTCCCGGCATTGGTAAATCGATGCACAAAAGATTGCTGCGGATGGGCATTTATGATGTCAAAACGCTGATGGGACTCCAGCCCAAACATGTCCGGGCGATTTGGAAGAATGTCACTG
>JAYVZY010000152.1:0-3835 GCA_043782885.1 Sphingomonadales bacterium
TCAGCCCATCATGCACGACAACATCAGCCGCCCGCAGCGCAGAAACCGCACCCAGCGTCAGGAGATCAGGCGCGCCAGGGCCTGCACCAACGAGGACGACACGACCGCCTGAGGACGAGTTGCCTGAAGATGAGAGGGACGTCGCCATAGGCGATCAATGCCGCCCGCCCGCGAAGCAAGCAAGCTAAAGAATGTTGCGACGCGATAAGGTGAACTATTAGACGAGCTCGAGTTCGTGCCCGGGCTCCCAATCGCGCAATCCGATGCCGATTGAGGCGCGAACGTTATCCTCTTCGTTCGAAACCACAGGGTATGCGCAATAGTCAGACGCGTACGATGCGCTGGGGCGATGATTGCCAGATAGGCCAACGCCCCCGAGCGGCGCATTCACTGGAGGGCCGTTGGTCGGGCGGTTCCAGTTCACCAGGCCAGCGCGCGTGTTCGCCCAAAACTGGTTGTAAAGCTTGGGTGATCCGCCAATGAGTGAGGCAGACAAGCCAAAGCGGGTTGCATTCGCCTGCAACACGGCGGTGTCAAAATCCGGAACGCGGATAAGCTGAAGAATGGGGCCGAATAGCTCAGCATCATGTGAATCACTCACCCCGGTCATGTCGATCAGCGCGGGCGAGAGAAAGGGGAGATCATTTTTTGGCCGATCGAGGTGGCGCAATGGCCGTCCTCCCTTCATGATCATCGCCATAAAAGACTCCTGCAAATGATCCGCCATCGCGTTGTCGATAACTGGCCCCATGTAGGGTGCCGGGTTGTCATGCGGTGCGCCAACAATAATCCGATTGATGAGCTTTATAATCTCCGCCACCAGCGCGTCGTGCTTGCCATCCTCCACGATCAGCCGCCGGGCAGACGTGCATCGCTGGCCCGCAGAGAGAAAGGCAGATTGAACGACGACAATGGCGGCCGCAGTAATATCTGGCGCATCCCAGACCACGATCGGATTATTGCCGCCCATCTCCAGTGCAAGTATTTTGTGCGGGGAATCTGAGAATTGGCGGTTGATCAGGACACCGTTGCGCGCTGACCCGGTAAAGAGGAGTCCGTTAATATCTGGATGTGCCGCGATTTCTTTGCCCTGATCTGGCCCGCCGATCACCAAACGAATGAGGCCCGCCGGAATGCCTGCTTCGACGAAACATTCAACGAGTAATCCACCCACCGTAGGCGTTTTCTCCGACGGCTTGAAAACGACTGCGTTACCGGCCAGCAGCGCGGGAAGAATATGGGCGCACGGAATGTCGGCAGGCATGCTGTAAGGGCCGAGCACAGCCAAGACACCATGCGGCTTGTGACGCAAAGCGCTTCGAGCACCAAAAGCGCCCTCGATCCGCCGCTGCGATGTGCGCTCCATATAAGACGATACCGAAATCTCGACGCGGTTGATGACGGCGTCAACCTCCATTCGTGCATCCCAGAGCGGCTTACCTGTCTCCCGCGAGATGATGTCGACGAGCGTCTCCGACCTCGCGCGCACAACGTTGGCAAAGCGCCGCATGGCCTCCACACGCAGGGAGAACGACTCGGCCGCCCATGTTGGCCAAGATTGACGCGCGATCTCTACCTCAGCATTGACATCGCCTATGGCGCCACGCCAAAGTATTTGGCCCGTAGCAGGTTCGGTCGAGATAATTTCAGACGCAGACATGATGAAGGGTATAACAACCAAAAGTTACTTTTCTCTATAAGGCTTCAGTTTAAGATGATGACGGCCAAGATTTTGTGCGTTGGTGGATCAGATTCTGGCGCTGGCGCCGGCATTCAGGCGGACCTCAAGACGATCACGATGCTTGGCGGCTATGCGATGACCGCTATTACCGCGCTTACGGCCCAAAATACGCTCGGCGTTACGGATATTTTGCTCGCGACGCCGCAGAGCGTTTGTGCCCAGATTGACGCGGTTTTTAGCGACATTGGGGTCGATGCGATCAAAATTGGGATGATCGGATCAGCCGCCATCGCGCATGCCGTCGCTGACCAACTTGCTCCATTACTGAGTGAACGCACAGATATACCACTCGTATTCGACCCAGTTATGGTCGCGACGAGTGGCGCCACGCTGGCCGACACGGAAACGATCATTGCGATGAGGCGGCTGATGGCGTTGGCGACGCTGATCACGCCCAATCACCCCGAGTTGGAAGCTCTTGGTGGAGAAAAATTTATGCAGTCTGCGGGCCATTCGCTTCTTATTAAGGGCGGGCATGGTGCGGGTGAGATCATCACAGATCGCCTTGTTGGCCCAAAGGGTGAAATTGCACGCTGGTCAGACGCGCGAATCGTAACGACGCACACGCACGGAACGGGCTGCACCCTTGCAAGTGCCATTGCCTGCGGGCTCGGGCAGGGAATGGCGATTGAAGCGGCCATTGGGCGCGCGCGCGCGTTTGTGCGGTTGGCGCTGCAGGGTGCACCTGGCTTTGGCGCGGGGAATGGCCCGATGGGGCATCACATGGTTCGCCTTGATGTGGGTCCAGCAATGCGGCTCAATCAAATAGCGGTCGGGTTGTCTGACTATTTGTCATCGGTGGATTTTTATACAGCGCTAGGCCTTCGGTTGATCGTCGACGCGCCACCGGATTACGCGCGCTTTGAAGCAGGCGGCGGGGCAACCTTCTCCCTTCATCGTGGGACGCCACACGATCGGGCTAACGGCACAACGATTTATTTCGAGTGTGACGCACTCGACAGCGAAGTCTCCCGTCTCAAGGCGCTTGGGCTGGCGTTTGATCATGATCCCATCGACCAAGATTGGCTGTGGAGGGAGGCGCGGCTGCGTGATCCGTTCGGGAATATCATTTGCCTGTATCAGGCCGGTGAAATGCGGCGGTACCCCCCGTGGCGCTGCTAATCGCTGGCGTTGATGAGGCGGGCAGGGGGCCGCTCGCAGGCCCGGTAGTGGCCGCAGCTGTCATCCTCGGGACTCTGCCGATCATCGGGCTGGATGACAGCAAAAAACTCTCAGCCAAACGCCGCGCGGTGCTGGAGCCACTCATCCGCGCGTCGTGCTGCGTGGGAGTGGGGCTGGCGACGGTTGAGGAGATTGACGCGCTCAACATTCTTCAGGCCACGCTGCTGGCGATGACCCGCGCGGTGGAAGCGTTGCCCCGCCCGCCCGATCATGTCCTCGTCGATGGCAATCGGCTCCCCAATTGGCGGTATTCGTCGGAGGCAATCATCGGCGGCGATGGTCTGCGTGCCTGCATCTCCGCCGCGAGCATCATCGCGAAGGAGACCCGCGACAGGATCATGATTGCGGCAGACGCCGAGTATCCCGGCTACGCGTGGGCGACCAACAAAGGTTATGGTGCGGCTGCCCATGTCGCGGGAATAAAAGCGCTGGGGCTCACGCCGCTCCATCGGAAGCTGTTCGTACGGAAGGTGATGCTGTGAACTGACCTCACTCCACCGTCACACTCTTCGCCAGGTTCCTTGGCTGGTCCACGTCCGTGCCCTTCGCGCACGCAACGTGGTAAGCCAGCAGCTGCACCGGTACGGCATAGACCAACGGCGCGATCAGGGGGTGGACGACTGGCATTTCGATGGTCGCCATGCAGCCTTCACCAGCCTCTGCAATGCCGTCTTTATCGGAAATCAGCACCACCTTGCCGCCGCGCGCGCGCACTTCTTGCATATTGCTCACCGTCTTCTCAAACAGCGGGCCGCTCGGCGCGATGACGATCACCGGCACTGATTCGTCGATCAGCGCAATCGGCCCGTGCTTCATCTCGCCGCTCGCGTATCCCTCCGCATGGATATAGCTGATTTCCTTAAGCTTGAGCGCACCCTCAAGCGCCATCGGGTAATCCGGCCCGCGCCCGAG
>JAYVZY010000153.1:0-2336 GCA_043782885.1 Sphingomonadales bacterium
GCCTTCGCCGCATCAACCGCCGCTTGGTGCTGCACCACGCGCGCACCAACGCGGGTGCCGGAGATGAGCAGCATCTTGTCCGCACCCTGCACGGCCGCATCGAGCGTGTCTGGCTTATCATAATCGCCGTAGCGCACGGTGCAGCCCTGTGCGGCGCGATCCGCAAGCTTGTAGGGTGAACGCGTGATCAGGATCAGGTCAGCCGCGCGCCCCTGCGCAATCAGCATGTCTGTCGCGGCGCGGCCATAGTTTCCCGAGGCGCCGGTGATGACGATCCTGGTCATGCTTAAACTCGCGTGCCGTCTCGGGCCAGCACCATATCTTCGCGGTTTACCTCAAAATCACGGGCATCGTGCCGCTCGCGCAGTTGCGACTCAGGCTTGCCGAAGGTGCGGTTGACCATCCGCCCGCGCTGAACGGCAGGCCGGGCACCAACCAGATCCACCCATCGATCGAGATGCTTATATTCGTGCACCGACAAAAACTCCTGCGCGCTGTACGCCTCGCGCATGATCGATCCATACCACGGCCATATCGCAATATCGGCAATCGTGAATTCATCGCCCACCATAAACTGGCTCTGCGCGAGGTGCGTGTCGAGCACGTGCAATTGCCGCTTGGTTTCCATCGCGAACCGGTCAATCGGATATTGCATTTTGAAGGGTGCATAGGCGAAGAAATGGCCAAAGCCGCCGCCGACGAAGGGCGCGGACCCCATTTGCCACATCAGCCAGTTGATCGTTTGGGCGCGGGCGTGAATTTCGGTAGGCAGGAACGCCCCAAATTTCTCGGCCAGATAAATCAGCATCGAGCCGCTCTCAAACAGCCGCTCGGGCGGTGCGACGGAGTAATCCATCATCGCCGGGATTTTGGAATTCGGGTTGACTGAGACAAAGTCACTGCCGAATTGATCACCCGCACCGATGTTGATTATCCACGCGTCATATTCTGCGCCTGCATGACCGGCGGCGAGCAACTCTTCGAGCATGATGGTCACTTTGACGCCATTGGGGGTGCCCAAAGAATAGAGTTGCAACGGATGCTTGCCGACGGGGAGCGTTTTTTCATGCGTTGCGCCCGAGACTGGGCGATTGATTTTTGCCCATTCACCCCCATTCGCAGCATCCCATGTCCAGACCTTGGGAGGAACATAGCCTATGGGCTGGTTGCTCGCGGACGCGTCATCAATGGTCATTATAAAATCCTTATCAGTTGGCGTACACCGCTTCTAACGATGTTGTAACACCGATTCCAGAATTTGGTTAAGCATTTCGTCTGTCAAATAGTATGTGTTGCATTACACTTGTTGCATGGTATCGCAGACCCAGTAAATCAAAACGCGCGCCGCTGAGCGCGAGGACGAGGAGAGTGCCCGTGACACGAACAATCGCGACAACGCATGTTGGCAGCCTGCCGCGCGGTGATCAGCTTGTCCCCTTGTTGCTGGCGCGCGATCACGGCCAACCCTATGATGCGGCGGAGTTTGACGCGAAAGTTCAGGCGGCGGTTTCGGCGGTGGTTGATAAGCAGATTGAGGCGGGCGTGTCGGTAGTCAGCGACGGCGAGCTCGGCAAAGTTGGCTATTCTACCTATATGACCGAGCGGCTGTCAGGCTTTGGCGGCGATGTGCCGCGCAAACCTGCGCTCGATCTTGCGCCGCTCCCCGAATTTCGCAAGAAACAGGCGGCGATCATGGGCGATCAGGAGTTTGTCCGCGCCGCGTGTATCGGCTCCGTGAAACTCGTCAATCTTGAGCCTTGCCATGAGGACATAGCCCGGTTCACCAAAGCGATGGCGGGCAAGCCAGCGCAAGGATTCATGAACGCCGCGTCGCCCGGCCTGATCACGGCATTTCAACCCAACCAATATTATCCGAGCCACGAGGCGTACCTTGCTGATCTCGTCACCGCGATGCGACCGGAATATGAGGCGATTGCGGCAGCGGGCTTCCAGTTGCAATTGGATTGCCCCGATCTCGCAATGTCGCGTCACACCGGCTATCAGGATGTGAGCGAGGGGGAGTTTCTCAAGGTCGCGGAGGCGAATATTGAGGCGCTCAACGCGGCGACTGCAAATATCCCGCCCGAACAGATGCGCATGCACATCTGCTGGGGAAATTACGAAGGCCCGCATGACCATGATATTCCGCTAGAGCGGGTGATCGGACTCATCCTAAAGGCACGTCCAGCGACGATCTTGTTTGAAGCGGCTAACCCGCGCCACGAGCATGAATGGAAAGTGTGGGCAGATGCCAAAATTCCTGACAACAAGATGCTCGCCCCTGGCTTGATTGACACGTGCTCAAATTATGTCGAACATCCCGAATTGATTGCACA
>JAYVZY010000154.1:0-1963 GCA_043782885.1 Sphingomonadales bacterium
GGGCAGGTTTTGCATGTGCCTGCGGGGCACGGCCTCATCCGCCCGATCATCATGGATGCGACTGTCGATCAGACGGAGGGCTATCGTTTCGTTTATTGCTTGCCGTTCAGCCCAACCGAGGTATTCGTCGAGGACACTTATTACACCAATGGGCCAGAGCTTGATGTGACCGCGCTTACGGCGCGCATCGCCGATTATGTCAAAGCTCAAGGCTGGTTGGCCGCCACGCCCAATCATACCGAAACCGGCGTTCTTCCCGTTGTGATGGGCGGAAATTTCAATGCCTATTGGGCCAGCACGGGCGATGGTGTGGCGAAGGCTGGCGCGCGCGGCGGCTTCATTCAGCCGATGACGAGCTATTCGCTCCCCGATGCTGTGCGCTTGGCGGTGGCGATGCCGCACCTTATTGATCAGCAGGGCCTATCCTTTGGTTCAGCCCTTAAACGTCGCGCGCACGCACATTGGCGGCGGGGCGGCTATTATCGGATGCTTGGGATGATGCTGTTTCGCGCGGCGGAGCCCAACGCCCGCTTCAAAATATTTGAACGCTTTTATAAACTGAACCCTAAGCTTATAGCGCGCTTCTACGCGGGCCAGTCGCACATTGGTGACAAGGCGCGTATCTTAATGGGCAAGCCGCCAGTGCCGCTATTTCGCGCACTTCGAGCCTTGCTGCTGAGGCGTTGAGTATGAAGAAGACGGTTGTGGTTGGTGCGGGCTTTGGTGGTTTGGCACTCGGCATAAGGTTGCAATCTGCGGGTATTCAAACCACGATTGTAGAAGCGCGCGACAAGCCAGGTGGCCGCGCTTATCATTGGGTGCGCGACGGCTTCACCTTCGATGCCGGGCCAACGGTGATCACCGATCCGGCGTGCTTGCAAGAGCTGTGGGGCCTATCAGGTCGCGACATGGCGGGCGATGTGTCGCTGCTGCCCGTGATGCCCTTCTACCGGCTCAACTGGCCCGATGGCACCAACTTCGATTATTCCAACGACGAGCCAAACTTGCGGCGAGAGATTGAGAAGCTCAACCCCGAAGATGTGAAGGGCTATGCCAAATTCCTCGAATATTCGGCGGGCGTGTATGAAGAGGGCTATGTCAAGCTCGGCTCGGCGGCGTTCCTTGATTTTGCGAGCATGATTAAAGCCGCGCCCGCGCTGGCAAAATATCAGGCGTGGCGTTCGGTGTATTCGATGGTATCGAGCTTTGTGGAGCATGAGTATCTCCGCCAAGCGCTCTCGTTCCACACGCTGCTGGTGGGCGGCAATCCGATGAACACCAGCGCCATTTACGCGCTGATCCACAAGCTGGAGAAGGACGGCGGCGTTTGGTTTGCCAAGGGCGGCACAAATGCGTTGATCTCGGGGATGGTCAAACACTTCGAGCGGCTCGGAGGCGCGTTGCGGCTGAATGATCCGGTGCAAACCATCGATACGATGGGCGATAAGGTGACGGGCGTCACTACTAAGAGCGGCTGGCACGAGGACGTTGATGCCGTCGCCTCCAACGGCGATATTGTCCACACTTACCGCGATCTGCTCGGCGGGTCGGCACGCGGCAAGCGGGCCGGGGCGTCGGTCGTCCGTAAGAAGTTCTCACCCTCGTTGTTCGTTGTCCATTTTGGTATCAAGGGCACATGGCCGGGCATTCCGCATCATATGATCCTGTTCGGCCCGCGCTACAAAGAGCTGCTGACTGATATTTACGATCATGGCGTGCTGCCGCAGGATTTCTCGCTGTATCTGCACCACCCGACCGTAACCGATCCCAGCCTTGCGCCCGAGGGCTGCTCCAGTTTCTATGTGCTGGCGCCCGTCGCGCACCTGGGCAAGCTGCCGGTCGATTGGGATGGCGAAGTTGGTGAAATGTTCAAAGAACGCATCTTGGATGAGATTGAGCGCCGTCTGATCCCGGATCTGCGCTCGCGCATCATGACCTGTTTCCATTACACACCCGCCGATTT
>JAYVZY010000155.1:0-1664 GCA_043782885.1 Sphingomonadales bacterium
AATCGCCAGCTTGGCCTCGCGCGCATCAACTTCCTCGCCAAAGCCGCCCGCCGCCCCAAAGGCGAGCCGAAAGAACTTCAGCTTGTTCGCCGAGGCGGCGGCACTCTCGTTGAGGAGATCAAGGCACCGCGCGCGCATTTCTGGATCGTGCTCATCAGCCAGTAATTCCAGCCCATTGTTGAGCGCGCCAACGGGGCTGAGCAAATCATGGCACAGCCTAGAGCATAGCAGGTTGGCAAAATCGGTTGGGCTCATGGTCATGTCGTAAATCCCCTACAAGATGCGTCTTAGTGACGGAATCGCGCGAGGCTGGCAAGCTTGATAACAGGAGAACTAGCTCTTATTCCGCAGAAAATGTCTGAAAACAGCCATTATCTGGACCTCTATGGACTGTTGCGGAGGGTGTTTTGGAGGCCCGAGCCGGAATCGAACCGGCGTGCGAGGATTTGCAGTCCTCTACGTAACCACTCCGCCATCGGGCCGCGCCGCCCGTTTGCGCATCACTGCGGCAGATGTCAACCTCCGGAATGACGTATCGGGTGATGACGTGCCGTATTTGGCTCACGCACTTTACGCATTATACGACCTACCGTGCGACCAACTGGCATTCATGGACATCAGCCAGTATGCGGGCATAGTCCGGGTACGAAGGACAACGTCAACCAGGGAAACCGATTGTGAGACAGGCAGTTGATTGGGACGCGCTGGACGCGATAAAATATGCGGATGAGGCGGGCGTGATTGCTCGCATCCTCGCGGCGCCACCACTCAACCTGGCGGAACGTGAGATAATTCAGCACGATGCGGTGGCGATGGTGCGTGCCGCGCGGGCATCTATCCAGCGGCAGGGCGTGGTCGAGAGCTTCTTGCAGCAATTCTCGCTCGGCACGCGCGAAGGATTGGCGTTAATGTGCCTCGCCGAGGCGCTGTTGCGCACGCCCGATGCGGAAACGCGGGATAGACTCATTGCCGAGAAGATTGGCTCGGCAGACTGGGCCGCGCATCTCGGGCAATCAGAGTCGTTGTTTGTGAATGCCTCAACGTGGGGGCTGATGCTGACCGGTAAGCTCGTGGACGTGGACGAAGACGCCAAGCGCGATATAGGGGGATGGCTGAAGCGGCTCACGGCGCGTGTGGGCGAGCCAGTCATCCGGCAAGCGGTGGCGGCGGCGGTCAAGATGATGGGCGAGCAGTTTGTGCTCGGCCGCACTATCGAGGCCGCGCTCGCTCGTGCCAATCGAGAGAACTACCTCTGCTCGTTCGATATGCTGGGAGAGGGCGCGCGCACGGCGCATGATGCGGCGCGTTACGGCGACATATATGCAGCGGCGATTGAGGCGGTCGGGCTGACCCGCGCGGCGGGGCAGGGGCCAGAAGATGGTCATGGGATTTCGGTTAAACTCTCGGCGCTTTGCCCGCGCTACGAGGCGGTGCAGGACGCACGGGTCTGGAACGAGCTTTACCCGGTGCTGAAGCGATTGGCGCGACTAGCAGCTCAGCACAACATCAATATGGCCATCGATGCCGAGGAGGCGAATCGGTTGGTGCTGTCGCTCAAGTTGGTGGAGCGGCTGGCGCATGAGCCTGAATTGGGCACGTGGCGGGGCTTGGGCGTTGTTGTGCAGGCGTATCAAAAGCGTGCGCCTGAGGTTATCGCTGGGCTG
>JAYVZY010000156.1:0-2276 GCA_043782885.1 Sphingomonadales bacterium
TCTTCACCGAGATTTCGCGCGGCGTTGATCAGCAGCTATGGTTTGTCGAATCGCACCTTGTGCCAAAGCAAGAGCATCCGGCCAAAGGCAAATAAATGACACCCCTGCGCATCCTAATAGCGGAAGATGAAGCGATCATCGCTTTGCTGCTTGGTGAGGTGCTGCGCGGGTTGGGTCATAGCATCTGCGCCACGGTGGCAACCGAAGATGAAGCGGTCGCCGCCGCGCTGGAGCATCACCCTGATCTCATCATCATCGATGCCGGGCTGCGCGACGGCAGCGGCATCACGGCGATGGCGACGATAAATACCACACGCCAAACGCCGTATATATTCAGCACCGGAGATGCGGCGGGGGCCAGGGCGCTTCAACCCACTGCTGTTGTGCTTGAAAAACCGTTCCACGAGGAGGATTTGATCATGGCGATTGAGCGGGCGCTTAGTGTTTGATTTCTGCACCCTCAAAATTTCGCTCTGCACGCTCAATATGCCCCATATGAATCCGCTGCCCGCCGACGGCAATCTGAATCTCGGTCAGAAATGAAATTAGTCCGACCGCGAGTAGCGCCATCGTGAGGACAAAGAGCAACGCTATGGCGTCACCAAAATTAAGGTGCAAGAGTTGACTGACAAACAGCAGGATCACTACTAGGCAGACGGCCAATGCGCTCGAAACACAAGCCGTTGTCGCCCAATTGCTGAAGCGTATGCGGCGTTCCAGAAGCTTCAATTCAGCCACATAGCGTTGATGCTCATAGCCAGTCGAGGAGCCGTGAAGTGCTTCGAGCACGCGGGTGCGGTCAATCGAGCGGCTCAATCGCACCCCGATGACATTCAATATGCCGCCGATACCCGCGAACAAAAATACTGGGGCCACCGCCGATTGGATGGTTACGGCGATGGCCTCGAATGCGGGATTGCCTAGCATTTTGGTGTCTCGTAATTTTGTTAATATGACAAAGCGTTTCGGCATAAAGTCGCGCAAGTCGATTATGACTTACGCGACTTCAGGCTGAATATTATTAGCTCATGCCGATCACCGGCAGCGCACACCGTTGCGATCAATGGACTGACCAGCCAACGCGCCAACGCCGCCACCGAGGATGGCACCAAGTGTTTTTGAACCACGCGGTGCGATCGCGTTGCCAAGCAACCCGCCGCCTAGTGCGCCAATGATCAGGCCCGTGGTGCCATCGCTGCGGCGGCAATAATAGCGCCCGTTTCCACCGCGATAGATGCGGTCATTCTCGCCTAGTGTTTGCTGCTGGTAATAGCGGCCATCGCGGTAATAACGCTCTGGACGATATGAGCCATAACGCGGATCGGGCTGATTATAGTCGTAGCGGTTATAATCCTGCCATGCCGCGCGGCGCTGTGGACGGCCATAACTCTGGCGATAGGTCTGCTGCTGACCATATTGTTGGTGCCACGCATTGTGCTGGTTGTTGCGCTCATTGGCCTGCGCATCTTGCGCTGCCTGACGATCTGACCAGCTTTGGCTATGATCATTTTGGTCATGGCGGTATTGATCATTGCGATATTGGTCATGCTGCCATTGTTCACGCTGCTGATCCGTCATCTGCTGGTCATCGTGGCGATCCTGCGCCTGGGCAGGCAACGCGGTTATCGCGATTGACGAGAGCAGGGTCGCTATAAGTAAAGTTCGCATAGTCATTCTCCTTGTTGCAGCGATAACGCGCCAGAGATGACTTCGGTCCCATGCGGCGCAAAATAAACGTCCGGCGTCAGGACATCGTTACAAACATGCCGATCGCCGCTGCCGCCATTGCGAGGGTTGCGGTCCAGCCGATCCATTTAAGCGCGGGCTTCAAGGTAAACCGCCCCATCGCGCTTGAGCTGCTGGCGAGGAGCATCATCATGACCATCACCGGCACCGCCACGACGCCGTTAATTACGGCACTCCAGAATAGGGCTTTGACAGGGTCTATCGTTGAGAAGTTCAGCCCGGCGCCCACGGCCATCGCCAGTCCGATGATCGCGTAAAACCCCTTGGCTCGACTGAGAACGCGCGACAGGCCAACGTGCCAACCAAAAGCCTCGCCTAAAGCATAGGCCGCCGACCCTGCCAATACGGGCACCGCCAGCAGCCCTGTGCCGATGATGCCGAGCGCAAACACCAAAAACACATATGGCCCGGCAATTGGCCTGAGCGCCTCAGCGGCTTGAGCCGATGTTTGGATATTGGTCAGCCCGTGCGCGTTCAACGTGGCGGCGGCGGTAATCATAATGAACAGCGCAACCAAATTGGAAAAGAAC
>JAYVZY010000157.1:0-3798 GCA_043782885.1 Sphingomonadales bacterium
CGGTAAAATCGTTCCGTCGCGGATCACCGCCGTTTCTGGTAAGAAGCAGCGCGAACTCGCCCAAGCCATCAAGCGCGCACGCCATTGTGGCCTGCTGCCTTACATCGTTAAGTAAGGAGTGCTGACATGGAAGTGATCCTGCTCGAACGCGTTGAAAAGCTCGGCCATATTGGTGATGTTGTCACCGTAAAGAATGGCTTTGCGCGCAACTTTCTGTTGCCACGCAAAAAGGCGCTGCGCTCAAACGCGGCGAACCTGAAGGTCTTTGAAGCGAATAAGGCGACGATTGTTGCGGATAACGCCGCGAAGAAGACCGCCGCTGAAACCGAATCGAAGACGCTTGAGGGCAAGTCCGTCACGCTAATCCGCCAATCATCGAACACTGGCCAGCTTTATGGTTCGGTCGCGGTGCGCGACATCATCGAGGCGCTCGTTGCCGACGGCGCGCATGTGCAAAAAACGCAGATCGTGCTCAACAAGCCGATCAAGGCGATTGGCCTTTATGAGGTCAAGGTTGCGCTCCACGCTGAGGTGACGGTGACCGTGAAGGTCAACGTCGCGCGCTCGCCAGAAGAGGCGGAACTGCAAGCGCAGGGCGTTGATGTGACGGCAACAATGTTCGAGCGTGATGAAGCGGGCTTCACCGAAGCCTACGATCCGAATGCTGAGCCCGGTGAGATAGTGTCTGACGCAGCACCTGCTGCCGAGGCTGCCGCAGCATAAGCGGTCACCGAAACGCTAACGAAAGAGCCTGCCCGTCAAACGGCAGGCTTTTTTGTGGGGGCGTGGAGCGTTAGGGAGGAGCAGCCAGTGCGAGTTTGCCGAACGCTGAGGCTGGACAAAATGCGGACGTTGCCATTTGGATGGCAAGCAGGCGATCATTTAGCCTAAGAGTGAACCGATTGTCGTGGCGGGCATCAAACCTCAAGTCGCATCTTGAGCCCTGCGCGGTAATCCAGCCACACCCCGATGGTCATAGCGACCATCGCTGGTATCGACCAGAATTCTTCCGCCTTTATGTACACGAGCGGAAATTTATTTGGAAATAATAATCGTGAAAAATGCGTCAAAACCGTTATAATATGAAATCCTGCAAACCAAATTGGCCAATAACTATCAGATTTAATACAAATATACATTATCGAAAACATTATTAATAAATCTATATGTAATTGATATAAATCCATTTTATCTAAATTAAAAATTCTAAATTCAACTTCTGTAATTATAGATGCTACAACAATTATAGAAAAAAATATTTTCTCACAAAAATTCCCTAGTGCAATCAGTATGACAGCACTAGAGAAAATCATAATCCAGTATGCTATTAAAATATTATGTTGCATTTTTTTCTAAAAGATTCTCAATTTTATCAATGTTAATTTTTTCATTAAATTTATTGTCTGAACCCAGAGACCCTGAACACCCAAAACCCACTTCCCGCAAAGAAGTTTTCGATTGCGTTTTGGTTAACTCATGCACCGTTTCCACAAGGTCAGCACGTCCGGCCACCAGCTGCGCCATACCCGCCGTGATTGATTGGAGCATTTTTTGGGCTGATACAATTGGCAGTTTGCTGCTGGCGGAAACTTCGATGATTGAAGCGCACAGCCGAGCGTGAGCGGCGACCGCGCCATCAAGCGCGGCAACGGAAGCCTGTGTATCAGATGCGATGACATGTCCTGAGGCCAAATCGACGTTGTACATATGTTTTACTCCGCAAAGTTGCGCACCACTCGGATTAGCGGGCGTGGCGTCAATTAAGCGCAGGTGATGCGGCCTTGAAAAGATGAACTACACCCGCAATGGTTATAACTACTGCAAAGAGCACGACCAAGCTCAAGATCATAATTTGCAGCACATAGAACAAGCGTCTTTCGGTGCTCAGACGATTTTCGCTTCCTCCGAGCGGAGGAAGGAACCAGCGCGACGGGGTGCGTTCTTCCGTAACCGAATCATCTCTGCTCACTTGTGAAGCGGATTCGGAATAGTCGCCGTCAAATCGCGATATTTGAGGTGCGTTGACATTCGTCTGTTTTGCTAGATAAATTTTTGCTGCTACGGCGCGGCTGGAGCATCCAAGTCGCATAACCGCCTGTGCGAGATGATTGTCGATTGTTGACGGCGAAAGGCCCAGTTCACGGGCTATTTCTTTGGACGTATAACCGCACGCCACCAACGCTAGGCATTGCCGCTGACGCTCACTCAAACCGGCCAACGATGATGTTGGCGTTGGCCCCATCGCGCTTCTCTCCATTTCGAACCAATCAGACTTAAAGTGCTGTTAAGGAATATCACCCACTAACTACCTAGGTAGATTGCCTAGCACAACGTCCTGAATTGAAAAGCATTTTGGTTAAGTTGACGTTACTTATGCGGATTGGCGGATTAGCCCTTGCTCCGGAGGGACTGTGCTAGCGAGGGGCGTTGGCATAGTCTGCTATCAGATAGAATGACTACCTATCCCGCTGTAACCCATTCGCTCCGGTCGAGGCGTATACTCGGCCGGAAAGCGTGGTATTTAGCTTGTATAATGGTATCGCCCATAATCTGGAGTATGGCGATTCCCGTTCCCCCTCAATACCCCATCAGCCCCAGCACTTCTTTGCGGCTGCGGTGATCATCGAGGAAGCAGCCGAGCAGGTGCGATGTGGTCATGCCTACGCCCGGTGTCATCACGCCGCGCCCGGTCATGCAGCCGTGGGAGGCTTCGATCACGACAGCCACGCCGTGCGGCTTCAGCCCCTCCCAGATACAGGTCGCGACCTGTGCGGTAAGCCGCTCTTGTACCTGCAATCGCCGCGCATAGCCGTTCAGCACGCGCGCCAGTTTGGAGATACCAACCACGCGATCCTTCGGCATATACGCGATGCTCGCCTTGCCGATGATGGGCGCCATGTGGTGCTCGCAATGTGATTGAAAAGGGATGTCCTTGAGCAGAACAAGGTTGTCATAGCCGCCGACCTCCTCAAAGGTGCGCTCGAGATATTCCGCTGGATCTTGCGCATAGCCCGAGCAATATTCAAGCCACGCCCGCGCCACGCGCTTTGGCGTATCGACCAGCCCCTCGCGCGCGGGATCATCGCCCGCCCATTCAATCAGGGTGCGGATTGCCGCTTCAACATGTTGTGGGACGTGGGGTTTGCCAGCTTCAGGAACCAGCGCATGATCATAGTCTGCCATGAAAAAGGTATAGCGCAACATGTGCGCCGCTACAAAGCAAAAATCGTCGGGCATCTGGCGCAATCCAGCGCTTATGCGCTTGACCTCGCTTGGAACACAGGGCATGCTCCTAACAACGCTGTCAGTAAATGACAGGTTGTAACATAAGTCGCTAGGGAGATGATGTATGATTAAATTTAACCTTATCGGGGTGAGCACGTTGGCAATGGTGGCATGGGGGACGGCCGCGAATGCTGCGCCCGAGGCTAATAACGGCGATATTGTGGTGACCGCCACCAAGCGCGCGCAAACGCTTCAAGATGTGCCGATTTCCGTCTCGGTGACGAGCGCAGATACCATCCAGAAGGCGAACATCACCGATATTATCGATCTGCAATCGGTCGTGCCATCACTGAAAGTGTATCAGCTACAGAACACTGGCCAGACTGGCTTCTCCATTCGCGGATTTGGTAACGGCACGGGCAATCCGGGCATTGAAGCCTCGGTCGGTATTTTCATCGATGGCGTGTATCGCTCGCGCTCCGCCTCGTCATTGTCCGATTTGCCAGAGGTTGAGCGCGTTGAAGTGCTGCGCGGCCCGCAATCGACCCTGTTCGGCAAGAACGTGGAAGTTGG
>JAYVZY010000158.1:0-20593 GCA_043782885.1 Sphingomonadales bacterium
TTCGTGTCGAGCATAGTCGAGGCACGTTGAGCAAACGTTTCTTAGACGTCGCTCGAGACGACCGGGTTGATACAGATTAAACCTCTTTCGGAGTAACGATCATGGCACGCAGCCATCCACTCAACATGTATCGCAATATCGGGATCATGGCGCACATCGACGCTGGTAAAACCACGACGACGGAACGCATCCTGTATTACACCGGCAAGTCCTACAAGATCGGCGAAGTGCATGAAGGCACCGCGACGATGGATTGGATGGAGCAAGAGCAAGAGCGCGGCATCACGATCACGTCGGCCGCAACGACCTGCTTCTGGAATGATCACCGGATCAATATTATCGATACTCCGGGACACGTTGACTTCACAATTGAAGTTGAGCGGTCGCTGCGCGTGCTTGATGGTGCTGTCGCGTGTTTCGATGGCGTTGCCGGCGTGGAGCCGCAATCTGAAACCGTTTGGCGTCAGGCTGAGAAGTATAAAGTGCCGCGCATGTGCTTCGTCAACAAGCTCGATCGCACGGGTGCGAATTTCGAGCGCTGCGTGGAGATGATCAAAGATCGCCTCGGCGCGCGTCCGGCGGTGCTGTATTTGCCAATCGGGATTGAGGGCGGCTTCAAGGGGCTGGTCGATCTTGTCAATAACAACGCGATCATCTGGCTTGAAGAGTCGTTGGGCGCGAAGTTTGAAGTGACCGAAATCCCCGATGATCTTAAGGCTGCTGCAGCGACTGCGCGCTCTGAACTCATCGAAATGGCCGTCGAGCAAGACGACGACGTGATGGAAGCATATCTGGAGGGAACTGAACCCGACACGGCAACGTTGAAGAAGTTGATCCGCAAGGGCACGCTGAACTTCTCCTTCGTCCCCGTGCTGTGTGGCTCGGCGTTCAAAAACAAGGGTGTTCAGCCGTTGCTCGATAGCGTGGTGGATTATCTGCCGTCGCCGCTCGACATTCCTCCGGTTGAAGGTTTGAAGCTCGACGGTGAGACAACTGATACGCGCGCACCATCGGATGATGCGCCGTTCTCGGCGCTAGCGTTCAAGATCATGAACGATCCATTCGTGGGTACGCTCACGTTCGCGCGTATTTATTCGGGTAAGCTCGAAACGGCGTCAGTTGTGTTGAATTCGGTTAAGGACAAGAAAGAAAAAGTTGGCCGCATGTTGTTGATGCACGCCAACGACCGTGAAGACATCCAGGTGGCTTATGCGGGCGACATTGTGGCGCTTGCGGGCCTTAAAGACACGACGACGGGTGAGACCCTGTGCGCACAAAACGCACCGATCATCCTGGAGCGGATGGAGTTTCCTGATCCGGTGATCGAGGTTGCGGTGGAGCCGAAGACCAAGGCAGACCAAGAGAAGATGGGCGTTGCGCTCAATCGTCTTGCGCGCGAAGACCCTTCGTTCCGCGTGACGTCCGATCACGAATCGGGCCAAACGATCATCAAGGGCATGGGCGAGCTTCACCTCGAAATTCTTGTCGATCGCATGAAGCGCGAGTTCAAAGTGGAGGCCAACGTCGGCGCGCCACAGGTGGCTTACCGTGAATATATGGCGAAGAAGGTCGATATTGATTACACCCACAAGAAGCAGTCGGGCGGATCGGGTCAATTTGGTCGTGTCAAGTTCACGATTACGCCGGGCGAGCGCGGATCGGGTATCATTTTCACGGATGATGTGAAGGGCGGCAACATTCCGAAGGAATATATCCCGTCGGTTGAAAAGGGCATGCGTGAAACGGCGGCTACGGGCTCGCTCATCGGCTTCCCGATCATCGATTTCGAGATTTCGCTTTATGACGGTGCGTATCACGACGTCGATTCGTCGGCGCTGGCGTTTGAAATAGCAGGTCGGGCCGCTATGCGTGAAGCAGCTCAGAAAGCCGGCATTAAGCTGCTTGAGCCAATCATGAAGGTTGAAGTTGTCACACCCGAGGACTATCTTGGTGATGTCATCGGTGACATGAACTCACGTCGTGGGCAAATTCAGGGCACAGACAGCCGTGGAAATGCACAAACGGTGGAGGCAATGGTGCCGCTGGCGAATATGTTCGGTTATGTGAACCAGCTTCGCTCGTTCACGCAGGGCCGCGCGCAATATTCGATGCACTTCTCGCATTATGACGAAGTCCCAACAAATGTTGCGGATGAAATCAAAGCGAAACTTGCCTGATCTGAATTAACGCATTAAGGGGCGCGCTTCCGCATCGTGAATCGCTGATCGGTATGCGCGGGTTTGAAACATTTTTGAGCTAAGAAAGAACGAGGGTTAGAACATGGCTAAGGCTAAATTTGAGCGGACGAAACCGCATTGCAACATCGGCACGATCGGTCACGTTGACCACGGCAAGACGTCGTTGACTGCGGCGATCACGAAGATTCTCGCCGAGACTGGTGGCGCAACCTTCACGTCTTACGACAACATCGACAAGGCTCCAGAAGAGCGCGAGCGTGGCATCACCATCTCAACCGCACACGTTGAGTATGAAACCACAGCGCGCCACTACGCGCACGTCGATTGCCCAGGCCACGCTGACTATGTGAAGAACATGATCACCGGTGCGGCGCAGATGGATGGCGGCATTCTCGTTGTGTCGGCAACCGATGGCCCAATGCCACAAACGCGCGAACATATCCTGCTCGCTCGTCAGGTGGGCGTGCCTCAGCTCGTCGTGTTCATGAACAAGTGCGATCTGGTTGATGATGCTGAAATTCTTGAGCTCGTTGAGATGGAAATCCGCGAGCTTCTGTCGAAGTATGATTTTGATGGTGATAACATCCCCATCATTCAGGGCTCTGCGACGTGCGCGCTCAATGACAGCAACGCGACGCTTGGTCGTGAAGCCGTGCTTAAGCTGATGGAAGCTGTTGATAGCTGGATTCCTCAGCCCGCACGGCCACTCGATAAGCCATTCCTGATGCCAATCGAGGACGTGTTCTCGATCTCGGGTCGTGGTACGGTTGTGACCGGTCGCGTTGAGCAAGGTGTTGTCAAGGTTGGTGAAGACGTTGAGATCGTTGGCCTCAAGGACACGAAGAAGACGGTTTGCACCGGCGTTGAAAAGTTCCGTAAGCTGCTCGATCAAGGTGAGGCAGGCGATAACATCGGCGCGCTGATCCGTGGCGTTGGCCGTGAAGAGGTTGAGCGCGGCCAGGTGCTGTGCAAGCCCGGCTCGATCAAGCCACACACCGAGTTCCAATCAGAAGTTTATGTGCTCTCGAAGGAAGAGGGTGGCCGTCACACGCCATTCTTTGCGAACTATCGTCCGCAATTTTACTTCCGCACGACCGATGTGACGGGTGAAGTTGTTCTGCCAGAGGGCACCGAAATGGTGATGCCAGGCGATAACGTTCAGCTTGGTGTGAAGCTTATTGCCCCCATCGCGATGGAGCAGGGCCTCCGTTTCTCGATCCGTGAAGGTGGCCGCACGGTCGGTTCAGGGGTTGTGGCTTCGATCACAAAGTAATATAATCTAACAAGGCGCTCGATTCTCTCCCCCCAGAGGATCGGGCGTTTGCACTTTATGTAAGCCTCTTTCGGGAGGTATGGCTCTTTGACATTGGTAATGGACATATGGACACGCAGAATATCCGCATTCGCCTCAAGGCGTTCGATCATCGGGTGCTTGATCAGGCGACTGGCGACATCGCAGAGACCGCGAAGCGCACTGGCGCTTCAATCCGTGGCCCTATTCCATTGCCCACGCGCATCGAAAAATTCACGGTTAACCGTGGGCCGCACGTCGATAAAAAGTCGCGCGAGCAGTTTGAGGTGCGCACATACAAGCGGCTGCTCGATATTGTGCAGCCCACCCCGCAGACGGTTGATGCTTTAATGAAGCTTGATTTGGCTGCAGGGGTTGATGTTGAGATCAAACTGGCGTAGGCGCGCCACTTCCCGCTGAAAAGTGGGCGGTCACTGATTCGATTCGGTGACGGGATATTGGGATACCGCCCAGCTTGCTGGGGTCTGCGTCCCCCGTTCTCCACCCTCTGGGGTGGAATAGCCCGAACGGGGCGACGTTTCATATTTGGGCAGCCACTTTGGCACAACACGCCCGTGGGGATTGTCTCACGGGCCTCTGATAGGAGTTTGGTCATGCGCACTGGCGTGATCGTGAAGAAAATGGGGATGACCCGCATATTTCAGGATGATGGGAAGCATATCCCCGTCACCGTTCTTGCGCTTGAATCCGTTCAAGTTGTCTCGCAGCGGACATTAGACACTGACGGCTATGTCGCGATGCAGCTTGGTGCTGGCGTCGCGAAAGCTAAGAATGTCGCCAAGCCACAGCGCGGTCATTTCGGTAAAGCCGAAGTTGAGCCCAAGGCGCGGGTTGTTGAATTTCGCGTCACCGAGGATGCGCTGGTTGATGTTGGCGCCGAGATCACCGCTGATCACTTCGTCGCGGGGCAATATGTCGATATTACCGGTCATACACAGGGCAAGGGTTTTGCCGGTGCAATGAAGCGCTGGAACTTTGGTGGCCTGCGCGCAACGCACGGTGTGTCGGTTTCGCACCGGTCGCACGGTTCGACTGGCCAACGTCAAGATCCGGGTAAGGTTTTCAAGAATAAGAAGATGGCCGGTCACATGGGTGATCGCCAGCGCACACAACAAAATCTTGAAATCGTTTCGACTGATGTCGAGCGTGGGCTTTTGTTCGTGAAGGGTTCGGTTCCCGGTTCAAAGGGCGGTTGGCTCACGGTCAAGGACTCGGTGAAAATTGCCCGTCACGCTGATGCGCCATACCCCGCCGGCATTAAAGCTGCCGCTCCCGTCCATGTAGATGCTCCTGTTGAGGCACCGGCGCCTGCCGATGTTGCTCCAGAAGCAACAGAAACCAGCGAGGCGTAAGCATGAAACTCAAGGTTCAAACCCTCGACGCAAAAGGCAAAGGCGACATTGAGCTCGCTGATGCAATTTTTGGCTTAGAGCCGCGCGCAGACATCCTGCACCGTGTGGTGACATGGCAGCTCGAAAAGCGTCGCGGCACGGCCCGTGGTGCCCGTGAGCGTGCCGACGTTGCGCGCACCGGCAAGAAATTCGGTCGTCAAAAAGGTGGCGGTGTCGCACGTCACGGTGATCGCCGTGCGCCAGTGTTTGTTGGTGGTGGTAAAGCGCATGGCCCTCGGGTGCGTGATTTTAACCCCTCGCTTAACAAGAAAATTCGTACGCTCGGTTTGCGGATGGCGCTTTCTTCGAAAGCAGCCGCCGGTCAGATCATCATCATGGACAATCTCACGGTTGCCGATGGCAAGACCAAGGTGCTTCTTGGCGCGCTTGAGAAGCTGGGCTTCGGCAAGACCACGCTGGTGATTGATGGTGATGCGGTGGATACGAGCTTCGCGCTTGCCTCATCCAACCTGCATACGATCAACTCGATGCCAGCGATTGGTGCAAACGTTTATGACATTCTCAAGCATGAGACGCTGGTTTTGACCCGCGCTGGTGTGGAAAAGCTGGAGGCGCGCTTCAATGGCTAAGGCAAAGGATGGCGCCATCGACATTCGTCATTACGACGTGGTGTTGGCCCCGCATATTACAGAAAAAGCAACGATGATGTCCGAGCACAATGCGGTCGTCTTCAAGGTTGCGAATGACGCCACGAAGCCGCAGATCAAGGCTGCGGTTGAGGCGCTGTTCAAGGTCAGCGTAACTGGCGTGAACACGATTGTCCAAAAGGGCAAAGTGAAAGCCTGGAAGGGCAAAAAGTACACGCGTTCCGATTTCAAAAAGGCGATTGTGACATTGGCTGACGGCCAATCGATCGACGTCACCAGCGGCATTTAAGGCGGGTAAGATGGCACTCAAACATTATAACCCAACAAGCCCGGCACGCCGTGGTCTAATTCTGGTTGATAAATCTCACCTGCACAAAGGTGGGCCGATCAAGGCGCTGACTGAAGGCAAGAAGAAGACCGGTGGCCGGAACAACAAGGGCCATGTGACATCGCGCGGGATCGCCGGTGGCCACAAGCAGCGTTACCGGATTATCGATTTCAAGCGTCGCACATGGGATGTGGAAGCGACTGTTGAGCGTCTGGAATATGATCCTAACCGGACCGCGTTCATCGCTTTGGTGAAATACCCAGATGACTCGGTGGCTTACATTCTCGCGCCACAGCGGCTCGCCGTTGGCGATAAGATTATTGCTGCCAAGAAAACCGACGTGAAACCCGGCAACGCGATGGAACTCGGCCAGATGCCAGTTGGTACCATTGTGCACAACGTTGAGATGAAGCCCGGCAAGGGCGGACAGATCGCGCGTTCGGCAGGCACTTATGTTCAAGTTGTTGGCCGCGACAAGGGCATGGTGATGGTACGCCTTAACTCTGGCGAGCAACGCTATATCCGTTCAGATTGCATGGCGACCGTTGGTGCGGTTTCGAACCCAGACAATGCGAACACCAATCTCGCCAAGGCAGGTCGCAACCGCTGGAAGGGTATTCGCCCGCTGACACGCGGTGTTGCCAAGAACCCTGTTGATCACCCGCATGGTGGTGGTGAAGGTCGGACATCTGGTGGTCGTCATCCAGTGACGCCGTGGGGCAAGCCAACTAAGGGCGCACGCACGCGTCATAACAAGTCAACGGATACTATGATCATCCGTTCACGTCACGCGAAGAAGAAGTAAGACTATGGCACGTTCTGTCTGGAAGGGTCCGTTTGTTGACCTGCATTTGCTCAAAAAGGCTGAAGTCGCGCAAGAGGCTAACAGCCATGCGCCGATCAAGACCTGGTCGCGCCGCTCAACCATCTTGCCACAATTTGTGGGCCTGACGTTCAGCGTTTATAACGGCCGCAAGTTTGTGCCGGTGAGCGTGAACGAGGACATGGTCGGTATGAAGCTGGGTGAGTTCGCCCCCACGCGCTTCTTCCCCGGCCACGCTGCGGATAAGAAGGGTAAACGCTAATGTCTAAGCCCGTTTCCCCCCGCAAAGTTGCTGATAACGAGGCACTGGCCGTCGGCAATACCATTCGTGGTTCGGCACAGAAGCTCAACCTTGTTGCTGCGCTCATCCGTGGCCGCAAAGCTGGCGATGCGCTGAACATTCTGCAATTCTCCAAAAAGGGAATGGCAGACGATGTCCGCAAGGTGCTCGCCTCCGCGATTGCCAATGCCGAGAACAACCATAACCTTGATGTTGATGCGCTTGTTGTTGCCGAGGCATCGGTTGGTAAATCAATTTCGATGAAGCGTTTTGCCACCCGCGCGCGCGGCAAATCGACGCAAATCATCAAGCCGTTCAGCCGCATTCGTGTGGTTGTGCGCGAAACCGCACAAGAAGAGGCGTAAGACATGGGTCAAAAATCCAATCCAATCGGTCTGCGTCTCCAGATCAATCGCACATGGGACAGCCGCTGGTATGCAGAAGGCGCCGACTATGGCCGGTTGCTGCTCGAAGATCTGAAAATCCGCACCTACATCATGAAGACGATGACGCAGGCGGCGATTTCAAAGGTCGTGATCGAGCGCCCAGCCAAGCTCTGCCGCATCAGCATTTATGCCGCGCGCCCCGGTGTCATTATCGGTAAAAAGGGTGCGGATATCGAGAAGCTGCGTAAGCTGCTCGGTTCGATGACCTCGTCGGACGTGTCGCTCAACATCGTTGAGATTCGTAAGCCAGAAGTAGATGCTAAACTGGTCGCGCAGGGTATTGCTGATCAGCTTGAGCGCCGGATCGCTTTCCGTCGTGCCATGAAGCGCGCCGTGCAAGCGGCGCTGCGTCTGGGTGCTGAAGGCATCAAGATCACCTGCGGTGGTCGTTTGGGCGGCGCTGAAATCGCCCGGACCGAATGGTATCGTGAAGGCCGCGTGCCGTTGCACACGCTGCGTGCCAACGTCGATTATGCCGAAGCTTCGGCGCACACCGCTTATGGCGTGTGCGGTATCAAATGCTGGATCTTCAAGGGCGAAATCCTTGGTCATGATCCGATGGCGCAGGATCGTCTGATGGTGGAAGCCCAGACCTCCGGCGTTCGTCCGGCACGTTAAGGGAATAGAGAGATGCTCCAACCAAAACGCACCAAGTTCCGTAAGGCGTTCAAGGGCCGCATTCATGGTAATGCGCCCGGCGGCACTGAGTTGAACTTTGGGTCTTACGGTCTCAAGGCGCTTGAGCCAGACCGGATCACCGCACGCCAGATTGAGGCGGCTCGTCGCGCGATTACGCGCCATATTCGCCGTCAAGGGCGTTTGTGGATCCGCGTGTTTCCTGATGTGCCTGTGTCGTCCAAGCCTGCTGAAGTGCGCATGGGTAAAGGTAAGGGTGCGCCTGAATATTGGGCAGCCCGCATTAAGCCAGGCCGGATTTTATTCGAGCTTGATGGCGTTCCCGGCCCCCTCGCCGCAGTCGCTTTCAGCCGCGCGATGGAAAAATTGCCGATCAAAACCAAGATTGTTGCCCGTCTCGGTGACTTCTCGCACTTGGGAGCTGCATAATGACCAAGCATGCTGATCTTAAAGTCAAAACCGATGATCAACTCGTGACCGATATGGGCGAGCTGAAACGTGAGGCGTTCAACCTGCGTTTTCAGGCGGCAACCAGCCAGCTCGAAAAGCCTGCGCGCGTGCGCGTGGTGCGTCGCACGATTGCACGGATCAAAACCCTTCAGGCCGAGCGCACCCGCGCCGCCGAAGTTAAGTAAGGAAGAGCGATATGCCAAAGCGCGTGCTCACAGGAACAGTGGTCTCCGACAAGGGGGAAAAGACGGTGGTTGTCCTCGTCGAGCGGAAGGTGAAACATCCGCTTTATGGCAAGATCATTCGTCTTTCGAAAAAATATCATGCCCATGATGAGGCGAATGCCTTCAAGGCTGGTGAAAAGGTGCGGATTGAAGAGTGTGCGCCAATCTCCAAGCTCAAGTCATGGCGCGTGCTCGATAAGGTTGCTGAGGCTGCGGCTGAAGTTGCTGAACTCGCCGAAACAGCAGCATAGAAGGGCTGAACCATGATTCAAATGCAGTCCAATCTCGATGTGGCCGATAACTCCGGTGCAAAGCGCGTGCAGTGCATCAAGGTGCTCGGCGGATCGAAGCGCCGGTTTGCGGGTGTTGGTGATGTGATCGTCGTGTCGATCAAGGAAGCCGCGCCTCGTGGTAAGGTGAAGAAAGGCGACGTGCATCGCGCCGTTATCGTTCGCACCGCCAAAGATATTCATCGCGCTGACGGTTCGACGATCCGTTTTGATGGCAATGCCGCCGTGCTGGTCAATAAGAATGAGGAGCCAATTGGCACCCGCATTTTTGGCCCAGTGTGCCGCGAGCTTCGTGCGAAGAACTATATGAAAATCATCTCACTCGCGCCGGAGGTGCTGTAATGGCGTCCGCTAAGATCAAAAAGGGTGACAAAGTCGTGGTTCTGTCCGGTAAGGATAAGGGCAAGCACGGCGAAGTGACGTTATCCATGCCAAAAGAAGGCAAGGTGGTTGTGTCCGGCATCAACATCGCGACGCGGCATCGCAAACCGACCCAAGCGAGCCCTCAGGGTGGTTTGGAGAAGCGCGAAGCGCCGATGCACGTCTCTAAGGTTGCGATTGAAGACCCTAAGACTGGCAAGCCAACGCGCGTGCGGTTTGAAATCAAGGATGGCAAGAAGGTCCGCGTGGCCGTCAAGTCAGGTGAGGTGCTAAATGGCTGATGCTAAATACAAAGCCCGTATGCAGGGCATCTATGAGGATAAGATCGTTGCGGCGATGACCGAGAAGTTCGGTTACACCAACCGCATGCAAGTCCCCAGGATCGACAAGATCGTGCTCAATATGGGCGTGGGCGAAGCGACGCAGGACAAAAAGAAGGTCGATATTGCCGTTGGCGAGATGGAGTTGATCGCAGGCCAGAAGCCCGTTGTCGCGATCGCGAAAAAGTCGGTTGCGCAGTTCAAGCTGCGTGAAGGCATGCCAATTGGCTGCAAGGTCACGCTGCGCCGTGAGCGGATGTATGAGTTCCTTGATCGGTTCATCACGATCGCATTGCCCCGCGTGCGTGACTTCCGTGGTCTGAATGACAAGTCGTTCGATGGCCGTGGAAATTACGCGTGCGGCTTGAAAGAGCAGTTGATCTTCCCGGAGATTAGCTATGACAAGATCGATAAAATTCGTGGGATGGACGTAATCGTGGCAACCACGGCGGATACCGATGATGAAGCGCGCGAGCTGCTTCGTTTGTTCGGCTTCCCGTTCCCGATTCCCGCACCCGAAGTAGCCACTCCAGAAAAGCAGGCGGCATAACATGGCGAAATTGAGTTCCATCAACAAGAATGAGAAGCGTAAAGGCTTGGTGAAGAAATACGCCGGTCGTTATGCTCGTTTGAAAGCGGTTGCTGCTGATGAAAGCAAAGATGAGTCCGAGCGCCTGATTGCTCGTCTCAAGCTGGCTGAGATTCCGCGCAACGGCAATCCCACCCGCGTCCGCAATCGGTGTGAAATCACCGGTCGCCCGCGCGCATATTATCGCAAGTTTCGGCTTTGCCGTATTCAGCTCCGTGATTTGGCCAATAAGGGCCTCATTCCGGGCGTCACAAAGTCGAGCTGGTAAGGGTTAGATATGGCATTTACTGATCCATTGGGTGATATGCTCACCCGCATCCGCAACGGGCAACAGGCCCGCAAGGATAGCGTGATGACTCCGGCATCGAAGCTGCGCACCCGCGTGCTCGATGTGCTCCAGCGCGAAGGCTATATCCGGGGCTATACCTCGGAAGAGCTGGCGGGACATGACGGCATCCGCATCGAGCTGAAATATTTCGAGGGCAGTCCTGCAATTAAGCATGTGGCACGCGTGTCAAAGCCCGGACGTCGGGTCTATTCGGGTTCAACGGACCTGCCGCGCATTCGCAACGGCCTCGGCATCACGATTGTTTCGACACCGAAGGGCGTTCTGTCCGATGCAGAAGCCCGCGACGCCAATGTTGGCGGCGAAGTTCTGGCGGAGGTATTCTGATGAGCCGCACTGGAAAAAAACCTGTCGCCATTCCTGCGGGCGTCACTGCCACGCTTGATGGCGGCATCATTGAAGTGAAGGGCCCTAAGGGCACGCTCTCGATGCCGCAATCGTCGCACGTGACCTATACGTTGGAAGATGGTCTGTTGTCGGTTAAGCCCGCCAACACAACCACTACCGCCCGAGCGTTCTGGGGCATGCAGCGCACGCTTATCCAGAACCTCGTGACGGGAGTTACCGATGGTTTCTCCAAGACGCTGGACATCACCGGCGTCGGTTATCGTGCGAACAGTCAGGGCAAAATGCTCAAACTGCAGCTCGGCTACTCGCATGATGTTGATTATGAGATTCCGGAAGGCATCACGATCAAGACGCCGGATCAAACCACGGTGGAAATCAGTGGTGCTGATCGGCAGATGGTTGGGCAAGTTGCCGCAGAAATTCGCCGTTGGCGGAAACCTGAGCCTTATAAGGGCAAGGGTATCAAATATCGCGGGGAGTTCATATTCCGCAAAGAAGGTAAGAAGAAGTAATGGCCAAGCTCTCTCTCTTCGCCAAGCGTCGCCGTCGGGTGCGCGCCAAATTGCAATTGAAGGCGGGCGCGCGGCCACGGCTCAGCATCCACCGTTCAGGTCGGCATATCTATGCGCAGGTCATCGACGACACGGCGGGCACAACCGTCGCTGCCGCGTCGACGCTGGAAAAAGACGCGCGCTCTTCAACGGGTGCGACATGCGATGCAGCTACCGCCGTTGGAAAGACCGTTGCCGAGCGCGCCAAGAAGGCGGGTGTCACTCATGTCGTGTTCGATCGCGGCGGGTTCATTTATCATGGCCGGGTCAAGGCGCTGGCGGATGCCGCGCGCGAAGCTGGATTGGAGTTTTAAGATATGGCTGATGAAATGATCGCCCAGCCCGCTGACGCTGCTGTTGAGGGCGCGCCCGAAGCGGAAGGCCAACGTCGTGGCCGTGGCCGTGGCCCCGGTGGCGGACGTGATGGCGGAAACAATCGCGGAGGCCGTGATGGCAACCGTGGTCGTCGTGACAATAAGAACGCAGAAGACGGCGGCGAAGAATATATCGAGAAGCTGGTTCACATCAACCGCGTGTCGAAAACGGTAAAGGGCGGTAAGCGCTTCGGTTTCGCTGCACTTGTCGTGGTTGGTGATGGCAAGGGCCGTGCCGGCTTCGGTCATGGTAAGGCGCGCGAAGTGCCTGAGGCAATCTCAAAGGCAACGGCTGCTGCCAAAAAGGCAATGGTTCGTGTGCCTTTGAAGGAAGGCCGCACGCTGCACCATGATGGCAATGGCCATTTCGGCGCAGGTCGCGTGTCGCTCCGTTCGGCACCGCAGGGAACGGGCATCATCGCCGGTGGCCCGATGCGCGCTGTGTTCGAGTCGCTGGGCGTCGCCGATGTGGTGACCAAGTCTGTCGGCACATCCAACCCGTATAACATGATCCGGGCGACGTTCGATGCACTGGGTGAGCAGACCTCGCCTAAGTCCGTTGCGCAACGCCGTGGCAAGAAGATCGCCGATCTGCTGGGCCGTGGTGGTGCGTCAAGCGCGCAAGCCGAGGCTGACGCCGAAGCGATTGTGGAGTAAGCGACATGGCAAAAATCAAAATCAAACAAACTGGATCACCGATCCGCCGCGTTGGCAGCCAACGTGCCACCTTGATCGGGCTGGGCCTGAACAAGATGCATAAGGTGAGCGAACTTGAGGATAGCCCTGAGGTTCAGGGCATGATCCGCAAGGTGCGGCATATGATTGAAGTGCAGGGCTAAGCCTTCCCGTCAAATAACAAGCGCGAACAAAGCGAAAGCGAGTGCAAGACATGAAACTCAACGAAATTAGAGACAATGATGGTGCCCGCAAGTCACGCATGCGCGTGGGCCGGGGTATCGGTTCTGGCAAGGGCAAGACCGGCGGGCGCGGCGTCAAGGGGCAGAAGTCCCGTGAAGGCGTCTCGATTGCGGGATTTGAGGGCGGGCAGATGCCGCTCCACATGCGTATTCCAAAGCGCGGCTTCAATAACATTTTCGCGAAAGACTTTGCTGAGGTCAATCTGGGCATGATCCAGAAGGTAATCGACGCGGGCGGCCTTGATGCGAAAGCGACCATCGATCACGCAACGCTGAAGGCTGCTGGTCTTGCGCGCGGCGGTAAGGATGGCGTGCGTTTGCTGGCCAAGGGCGCAATCACGTCGAAGTTGAAATTTGTTGTGGCTGGCGTTTCTGCCGGTGCCAAAGCAGCGGTTGAAGCGGCTGGTGGCTCGGTTGAAGTGCTCCACGTTGTTCTCGCGTCTGAAAAGGCTGCGGCGAAAAAGAACAGCGTCAAAAAGCGCACCAACGCCTAAGATTGCTGCTTTGTTGGTCATCACCTTAGACAAAGCCAAAACAATCACTATATGGGTGGCGGGGCGTGCATCGGCGTGTCCCGCCATTCGTGTTTAGACAGGGTATAAGAGTTTATGGCATCGCAAGCTGAGCAGGCATCTGCTGGCCTCACACTCGCCAATTTTGCGCAAGCGACCGATCTGAAGAAGCGGCTCTGGTTCACGGTGGGCGCGCTCATTGTGTTCCGCGTGCTGAGCTATGTGCCGCTGCCGGGGATCGATCCGCAGGCGCTCTCGTCATTGTTCGCCACCACCAAGGGCGGCGTGCTTGACCTGTTCAACAATTTTTCCGGTGGCTCGCTCCAACGGATGAGCATCATCGCGCTGGGTGTGATGCCGTATATCACGGCGTCGATCGTTATTCAGCTTTCAACATCGCTCTCGCCCGCGCTCAACGCGATCAAAAAAGAGGGCGAATCGGGCCGCAAGAAACTCAACCAATACACGCGCTACGGCACAGTTGGCCTTACAATGGTGCAAGGGTATTTCATCGCGGTCGGGCTGGAGAATTGGCATTCCAACGGCCTGAGTGCCGTCATCCAACCCGGCATGTTGTTCCGTATTGCGTGCGTGACGTCGCTCGTTGGCGGCACCATGTTCCTGATGTGGCTCGGTGAGCAGATCACCTCGCGCGGCATCGGCAATGGCGTTTCGCTGATCATCATGGCAGGCATCGTGTCGCAGCTTCCCGGCGGCATCGTGAGCCTGCTGGAGAGTGCGCGGACGGGCGGCAGCTCGATGTCCGGGTTCACAGTGATCTTTATCGCAGCGCTCACCGTGGGGCTCATCGCGTTCATCTGCTTTATGGAACGAGCGCAACGCCGGGTGTTGATCCAATACCCCAAGCGCGCCACACAGCGCGGAGTGCAGCAGGAGAAATCGCACCTTCCGCTTAAGATCAACACCGCCAACGTTATTCCGCCGATCTTCGCCTCGTCGCTGTTGGCAATGCCGCTGACCGTGCTGCAATTCGCGGGTAAAAAGGCGACTGGCGAAAGTGCGTTTGGTGATTTTGTGATCAAGCTGACCAGCCTTCTCCAGCCAGGCGCGCCACTGCACGCTGCACTTTACGCGGGGCTGATCATCTTCTTCTGCTTTTTCTATACTGCGGTGATTTTCAATCCGGAGGAAACGGCAGACAATCTGAAGCGTCACGGCGGTTTCATTCCTGGCATTCGTCCGGGCAAGAACACGGCGGATTATCTCGATTATGTGCTCACGCGGATCACCGTGATTGGCGCGGCCTACCTCACTTTCATCTGCTTGGTGCCCGAGGTGCTGGTGGCGAATATTTCGCCCTCGCTCAGCCGCTTGGGTGGAACCGGGCTGCTGATTGTGGTGAACGTGACGATTGATACGGTGACGCAAATCCAGGGGCATCTGCTCGCGCATCAATATGGCGATCTGCTCAAGAAGGCGAAATTGAAGGGCGGACGGCTGCGCTAAGCACTGCCGCACATGGAGGGGTAAGGCATGAATATCATACTGTTGGGGCCACCGGGCGCAGGCAAGGGGACTCAGGCCGAGCGGCTGGTCGCGGAGCGCGGCATGGTGCAACTCTCCACGGGTGATATGCTGCGGGCGGCGGTTGCTGTGGGCACGCCCACGGGCCTCAAAGCCAAAGCAGTGATGGATGCTGGGGAACTGGTCTCAGATGAGATTGTCTCAGGCATCATTGGCGAGAAGCTGGATACGCTGAGCGCTGAAACGGGTGTGATTTTCGATGGCTATCCGCGCACGGCAGCGCAAGCCGAGTCGCTTGATGCGCTGCTCTCGGCGCGTGGCCGCACGCTTGATCATGTGATTGAGCTGGCAGTGGATGAAGATGCACTCGTCGCGCGCATCACCGGCCGCTTCACCTGTGCAAAGTGCGGCGCGGGCTACCATGATACGTTTAAGCAGACGAAGGTGGTGGGCGTATGTGATGCATGTGGCAGCACCGAATTCAAACGCCGACCCGACGACAATGAAACGACTGTGCGCACGCGCATGGCCGAATACCGCAACAAAACGGCGCCGATCCTCCCGATCTATGAAGCCCGCGGCCTCGTCCGCCGGGTCGATGGCATGGCCGATATGGCGGACGTGACGAAGGCGATTGCCTCAGTCTTGGGCGGATAGACGGATCACCACTGGCCGGGCGTTAGTCGGCAATCATCCCGTGCCGTTTCGCGCCGAAGCTGACCTTCATGCCCGAGACAAGCGCGAAGGCGGGATCGCTGACCACTTCGCCATCAACGCGGATCGCGCCTTCGGCCAGTTTGCGGCGGACTTCCTTGTTGGATGACGCAAAACCAAGTGCGACGACTGCGGCGATGATGTTCGGCGCATCGGCCAACGCCACGCTCGGCAAATCCGTGCCCGCACCCCCCGCAAACGTCGCCGCCGCCGTATCGCGCGCCGCATTTGCCGCCGCCTCCCCATGCGCCATGCGCGTGCATTCAAATGCCAGCACTTGCTTCGCCGCGTTGATCTCCGCGCCCTCAAGCGCGCCAAGCCGATCACACTCCGCCACATCCAAATCGGTGAACAGTTTCAAAAACCGCCCCACGTCCGCATCCTGCGTGTTGCGCCAGAATTGCCAATAGTCATAGGCGGGCAGCGCATCTGCATTGAGCCACACGGCGCCTGCCGCCGTTTTGCCCATTTTGCCGCCATCGGCCAGCGTGATCAGCGGCGTGGTGAGTCCGAAAAGCTGTGTGCCGTCCATCCGCCGCGTCAGCTCAATGCCGTTGATGATATTGCCCCATTGATCCGAGCCGCCCATCTGCAACCGGCACTTGGCGCGGCGCGACAGCTCCAGGAAATCATAGGCTTGCAGGATCATGTAATTGAATTCGAGGAAAGTGAGCGGCTGCTCGCGCTCGAGCCTTAATTTCACCGAATCGAAGGTCAGCATCCGGTTGATCGTGAAATGCTTGCCGACATCGCGCAGGAAGGGGACGTACTCCAGGCTATCAAGCCACTCAGCATTGTCGATCATGATCGCGTCCGTTGGCCCATCGCCGAACGTCAGGAAGCGCTCGAATACCTGCCGGATGCCTGCGATATTGGCGGCAATGCCCGCATCGTCGAGCATCTTCCGGCTCTCATCCTTGCCCGAGGGATCACCCACCTTGGTCGTGCCGCCGCCCATAACCACAATCGGCTTGTGTCCCGCTCGCTGGAGCCGCCGCAGCATCATGATCTGCACAAGGCTGCCGACATGGAGCGAGGGCGCGGTGGCATCAAAGCCGATATAACCGGGGATGATCTCGCGCGCGGCGAGCGCATCAAACCCCTCCGCGTTGGTGATGTCAGAAATATACCCGCGCGTTGACAGGTCGGTCAGGAGTTGGGATGTATATGTGGTCATGATGAGGGCGGATAGCATATTTGCGGCGCGTGTCACCATCTGCCGTCATGCTGAACTTGTTTCAGCATCCATATTGCCACATTCATCAGCTGGTGTTGGGGAGGGCGGTTTGATGTGGGAGGGGAAAATGAACCTAAATGAAAAATGGCGAATTGCCACTTGCACCGTTTTGGCCTTGGCAATCACGGGATGTTCTGATCCATGCAGCAACACTATTGTGAGCAAAAGCAGGACGCCAAACGGCTTGGATGAGGCAGTTATTTTCCAACGTGATTGCGGTGCGACCACATCATTTACAACCCAAGTTGGTATAATCGGGCATTCTTGGACAGGAAAAATGGAGACGATCTTTGTGGCTGATGACGACCACGGAAAGGCTCGGGTCGGCAATTGGCAGGGGCCTTGGGCAGAGTCGATCTGGCAAACACCGACGCATTTGATTATCAAATATGCCCATCAGTCTCGGATATTTAAGAAAGTAAGCCAAGTGGGCGACATTCAAATCGATTATCAAGAAGTTCCATGATCATTGATACACTCACCCCCCACCCCGACACACCCTGCACCGCCATCACTGCGATCCGCGTGGCGATAGCCCAACCCGCCGCCGATCAGCTCGCGCTGCGTTATGCCGTGACCGGCGACATCAGCGCGCTGTTCGTGCCGCCGCGCAAAGCGCCCGCGCGAATCAATGATCTTTGGAAAACGACCTGCTTTGAGGTGTTCATCCGCCCCGAGGGTGGCACCGCCTATCACGAGTTTAACTTCTCGCCCGATACGCGCTGGGCGGCGTTTGCTTTTGACGATCACCGCACCAACAGCCGCGATTATGTCGTGCCGCGTGCACCGGAGATTGTGATGACACAAACCGCGACCACGCTGGTTGCCGATTGCCTCGTTCATTTGCCGCAGCCTTATACGGTGGCGTGTGCGCTTGGGTTGACGATGGTGGTGGAGGCGGCAGACGGGGTGAAGTCCTATTGGGCACTGGCGCATGGCCCCGGCGCGCCCGAATTTCATGACGCCAATTGCTTTACGACGCGGCTTCCGGCATTCGGCGCGGCATGACGAACACCCCCTTCCAAACCGGACTTGATCGCCTCCTTGCCGACCCCGCCTTGCGTGCGCCGTTGCAAGGCAAGCGCGTCGCCCTCGTCGCGCATCCGGCCTCGGTCACGCCCGACCTCTCCCATGCGATTGACGCGTTGATCGCGGCGGGCGTCCCCCTCACCGCCGCGTTCGGCCCGCAGCACGGGCTGAAGGGCGACAAGCAAGACAATATGGTGGAAACGGCGGATTACTCCGATCCGCGTTATGGCATCCCCATTTTCAGCCTGTATGGCGAAGTGCGGCGGCCTACGCTGGCGATGATGGACACGTTCGATATCGTGCTGATTGATCTGCAAGACCTTGGCTGCCGGATTTACACCTTCATCACGACATTGCTCTATATGCTAGAGGCGGCTGCCGAGCACCGCAAGGCGGTGGTGGTGCTTGATCGCCCGAACCCGGCGGGCCGCCCGATTGAGGGCCTGACATTGCGCGCGGGCTATGAGAGTTTCGTTGGCGCGGGGCCGATCCCGATGCGGCATGGGCTGACTTTGGGTGAGCTGGGGCATTGGTTCATCGACCATTTCAAGCTGAAGGTCGATTATCGGGTGATCGAGATGACGGGCTACGATCCGCAAGCCGCCCCCGGCTTCGGCTGGCCACCAGAGCGCATCTGGATCAACCCAAGCCCCAATGCCGCGAACCTGAACATGGCGCGCGCTTATGCGGGAACGGTGATGCTGGAGGGGACGACGTTGAGCGAAGGGCGCGGCACCACGCACGCGCTGGAGCTGTTCGGCGCGCCCGATATCGATGCGGATGCGACGCTGACTGAAATGCGGCGAATTGCACCCCAATCGCTCAAAGGCTGCATTCTGCGCCCCTGCTGGTTCGAGCCCACCTTCCACAAACATGTCGGGCAGCTCTGCCACGGGATTATGATCCACGCCGAGGGGCCGCACTATGATCACGCCGCGTTCCAGCCGTGGCGCGTGCAGGCACTGGCGTTCAAGGCAATTCGCACCCTTTACCCCTATTACCCTTTATGGCGCGATTTTCCGTATGAATATGCGTTCGGCAAATTGGCGATCGATGTCATCAACGGTGGGCCTGCGTTGCGCGAGTGGGTGGATAACCCTGCTGCCACGCCCGATGACTTGGATGCGATCACCGCGCCCGATGAGGCGGCATGGGACGTGGCGCGGAACCCATATCTGCTTTATTGAGAGGGCAGCGCTAACTCTTGTGACCCTAAATCAGCCTCAGCGCGGTGAGCGCATAGAGGAAGCCTGCCACCGCGAGCACAATGCCCGCAACCGTGCGCAAGCCGGCCACATGCAGCTTGCGCGTTTGATGTCGATTCAGCACAACGGGCGGCAGATTTGTCACCATAACGCCCATCCATCCACCCAGCGCGGCGCCGATGAACGCGTCGATCCCAGCGCCGCTATACACCCCAATCGCAAACACGAGGAAACCGGCAGAACCGGTGAGCGCTAGCCGCGCAAACCCTCGCAGTGCGATGATGTTGGAGTCTTGCCCCTCAACCTCTGCTACAGGCTTGATGATGCGAAATTGCCCGATGGATGCCCAAATCAGTGACATGCCGAGCAGCAGCGTCACAACTCGTGTGTTCATGTGCTCCGTTGCCGCTAGCGCCCAACCTCCGGCGACCACCAGCGCCATCACACCAGCGGTGATGAAACCTAATGCGCGCAAAATAGACGTTGTTTCTGCGCCCCGAGACCTCAAGCTTGCGGAGAACTGTGCATTGGTGCTGCCGATTTCAACCAGCGTGACGGTGACTAAAGTGGGGAGGAATGGACTCATGCTATCGCGTGGGTAACACGCTTGTCCTCAACCATAAAGGCGTTGATTGATTGATGCCAAAAATGCCTGAGAGATATTTGGGTCGGCTTGCTCGCAGCGTGTCGCGTCGCGCATCGCGGTCAAGAAAGGGGCGGCGAACATGAGTGAGAGTGATCCAGCCAAAGCCTTTTCCAGTCCAGCCGCCAATTCGGCGACGACGGCCATGCCTTGGTCGGACGCGGTGGCGCGAATATCATCAACCCTTGCGGCCAATTGCGCAGACGAGAGGATGAGCAAATTATCGGCGAGCATATCGATCTGGCCGCACATACGACCCCGAAGGATCAACATTCCATCCGTATTGGCACCCATATAAGCGCTCCATCTCTCACCATCATTCCCATGCGCGCAAAACAGTGTATAATGTGTTAATGATGCACTGGATCCGATTGCGACTGGCTTATGCTGTCCCTGCGATAGTGGCGCTGAGCGCATGTGCGGGGCCCGTCCATGTACAGAAATTGACTGCACCCGAAGCTTTGCACCCCGACAGCTACGCTTTCGCAGACCCCTCACCCAATGGCAGCGCGATTGAGGTCAGTGCGCGCCGTATTGTCGCCGACGCGCTCGCGACAAAGGGTTTCATCCAAAGCGCGACGCCGCACTATATCGTCGATCTCGCAGTGAGTGAGCGCGCGGGGAGCGTGAGCATTTACACTCCAGACCCTGCACCGCTGTCGGGCCATACCGATCTCGCGCCGCCTCATCCCTTCGCGGGGCTCTGCAACGATAACGCGGTGCGGCTTGCGCTCGTTTTTACCAATCGGCTGACGGGGCACACGGTCTCGGGGGTGCGCAGCGGCCAACTCCGTTGTGCTGAGGGATTGGCGGAAGCACTGCCCAAACTCGCGGATGCCGCGCTTGCGGATGCCCTCCGTTAGTTCACGTCGGCGGCCAGAAAACGCAGCGTAAAGCAGCTGCCTTTGCCGATGTGGCTCGTGCACTCGATGGTGCCGTTGTGCCGCTCTACCGCC